>JADDQF010000102.1 GCA_016781505.1 bacterium | reverse complement strand
CTGATCGTCCTCGCCCGCTATGTACTTGCGGCGAATGCCCAATTTTTCGCTGACAACCAGCTCCGGCAGGCCCGTTTGTAGGGCGATCTCGGCGGCGGTCTCGACGCACTCCGGGAGGTAGATGCCGATCGTCGTGATGCCGATGCTCGTTGTCAAATTATTGTCGTATGCTGTCATATTATTTCACGTTATTTTGGGCATCAATCCCGTTCGGCACCACGGATTGGCGCAGCAGATCGATCGTTCGACGGGAGCGACGACCACGCAGTTTGTTGATCCCGCCGACGATTCCAGCCGGAAAGAACAGCACCAGCCCGACGTAGATCAGGCCGAAGAGCAAATCGGTGCGCAGCCACAGCGGCAACACTGCACGCACGGCGCTGCTGTCGAGCCAGTGTTCCAGCAGGCGAATCGTAGCCGCGCCCAGCATTGGCCCCACGAGTGTCCCAATCCCCCCAATGATCGTCATCAGCAGCGCTTGGATTGTGAATCCGACACTTAGGAGCTCGTATGTCGCACTTTTTTCGTACAACACGAGCATCATGCCGGCAAGCGCAGCCAGCGTCGCAGAAAGCATCGTCGCGACGAGCTTATACACAAAGGTGTTGTAGCCGAGAGCAAGCGCCCGTCCTTCGTTTTCACGGATCGCGACGAACACACGCCCGGTCGGCGAATCAACGATCCGCCGCGCCACAAGGTACAGCGCAGCCATGAACAGGAGCGTCAGAAAGTAGAATCGAAGCCGGAACGTTGTCGGATCGATCGCAGGGGGCACATGTACGCCCTGGATGCCAAGCTCGCCACCGGTGATCGGCTTCAACGTGGGATCGTCGGCCCGGAACAGAATAAACGCGATCTCGGCCAGCGCTAAGGTGATCATCGAGAAGTACACCCCGCTGAGGCGTAACGAGAGCGCACCCACGGCCGCGCCGAGCAGCAGACCAACGGCCAGCACAGCCAGAACAACCACGCCGACTGATGGTGGATTGTCCTGCCGCAGCAAAATGGCGGTCGTGAACGCCCCGCCGCCCAAAAAGAGTGCGTGGCCGAACGAGATAATTCCGGTGTAGCCCATCAACAGATCGTAGGAGAGCGCGTACACCGCCAGGATGTAGATCTGGATCAGGACGCCCTGCCAGAAACGTGTTGTTTCCTCGGCGAAGGCGAACGGCAATCCGGCCAGCGCGCCAAACATGATCAACGGCAACAGCGGTCGCAAACGTCCCATACCCGTTTCCCGTTCCGATCCGCTATCGGCGGACGCTTATCGCATCAAAAAATTCGCGGAGCACTGCTTCGAATGCTTCGGGCTGCTCGATGTGTGGAGAGTGCCCGCAATCTTGAAGCACAACTTCATCATACCGCCCGCCATGCGCGGCGTACCCTTGGAGCACGGCGCGCATCTGGCCAACCATCGGCTGCGGCGGGAATGCCTCCACGCCCGGCCAATCGGGCACGACGCCTATCTGCCCCAGAAAGCCAAAGTCGAATAACGACGTATCCGACACGATCTGGTCGGAGTCGCCGCGAATCCAGAGCACCGGCGGTTGCGGCATTACCGCCGCGAAGCCTCCGAGATTGCAGTACTTGGGTGAGAGGGCATTGTTGACGCCCTGCGTACCCGGCCCTATGCCAGGCCACTCGCTGACAGGTACGGCATTACCCGGATAATTCGCGTCGCCGACGGCCATCGCCAGCATTTCATCCACAAACACTTCTTCACGGGGCGAGCGAAAGGGCGGCTTGAAGTAGAACGCGTTCATCACACTGCGTGGTGATGATGGACTTTCCTCACTTCGATCCCGCGCAGCTAAACGCTTGACGAACTCAGGATTTGCTGTCCCGCCGCCGGTGCCGGCAAAGCTTGGAGTCGTCGGCGTGCCCTGGAGATCACGCGTACCGCCGAAGCCATAGGGCGATCCCGGCGCGACCAACGTGAGCGAGGCCACGGCGTCAGGATGATCGATCGCGTACTGCATGGCAATGGTGCCGCCGAGCGACCAGCCCAGCAGATGCGGACACTGCACGCCCAACGTTTGCACGAGCGCGTGGAGATCGTCGCTGAAATCGCGCAGACCCCGCGTGGCATCTAGAGGGGCTGTTGCGGTGCGCCCGTAGCCACGCAGATCGGGAGCGATTACGCGGTAGTGCGCCGACAAGGTTACCATCAGCTCTTCAAAAAATCGTGCAGCTGACACGTTACCATGCACCAAAACGATCGCTTCACCATCTGCGGGGCCGCCGCTAATGATGTGTGTGCGCAGCCGCGGAGTTTCCACAGTGGACGCGCTTAATCCTGCAAGCAATGGTGAGTTGAGCATAGGTTGCTCCTTGCACATTGGGACGCACCAGTTTCAAACGACCTTTTACGCTGCGCGCTCTTCGCGTTTCCCAGTTTCCAACACTTATTCTTTCGCCCCAAACACGCCGCCCGGCTTGAGCAGCAGCACCACCGCCATCACCAACACCGTGGACGCCGAAGCAATTGCCGTGGGCAAGCCCAGCTCCAACACCAGATGATCGCTGAACGTGCGGGCCAGGCCAATCAGTAGCGCGCCGATCGCGGCTCCACTGTAACTCCCCAGTCCGCCGATCACGACCACGATAAAGGCAAAGAGCTGGTATTCGAGGCCCATCTCAGGGTACACACCGATAAATGACGCCGCCGCCGCGCCACCCAAGGCGGCGAGGCCAGCTCCCAGCGCAAACACACCGGTAAACACGCGCCGCACGTTAATGCCCAGCGCCTCGACCATGGTGCTGTCTTGCACCCCTGCCCGGATGGTCATGCCGATGCGTGAGCGACGGAGCAGCAGTGCAACCGCAACGGCCAGCGTCAGGCCCAGCACGATCAAAAAGAGGCTATAGGTTGGGAAACGCCGTCCCAAGATCTCCAAGCTGCCCGCCAGCAACGACGGCTTGATCGGCGCTTTGCTATCGGAGCCCCAAGCGGGTACGCTGCGGACCAGCGCATCGAACACGAAGACGAGGCCCAGGGTCAGCAGCACTTGATAGATCGGGCGTTTGTACAAGGGCCGGATCAGCAGCACCTCCACCACCGCGCCGAGGCCCGCCCCCAGCAGCGTTCCAACCAACAACCCGATCACGAAGCGTGCGTTGCTGTTGGCAATCGTAACGGGCCAGTGATTGGGATACAGCGGGTCGAGCCCCACGTTGCAGCTCCACGCGATGTACGCCCCGACCATAAACAGCGAGCCGTGCGCGAAGTTCAGCACGTCCATCAGTCCGAAGATCAGCGATAGCCCGGCGGCAATCAGAAAATAGAGCGCCGCAAGCGTGAGGCCGGGCAAAATAATGCCGGTGACAAGTTTCGGCAAACTTGCCGGGGCTAACAGCAAGATCAGCACGAAAAGGAGCAGTGTCACCAACGGAATGGTGAGTGGCGACACGATTTCATGCAGCCTACGTCGGCGCAGGGTAACGGGTTGCGTTGTCATACCTTAAGCTCGTCGTGTCAGGCCGCGCCCAGGTAGGTCTGGACCAACGGCTTGTTGTCGCGCAGCGCCGCCATTGCGCCCGTGTGCACGGTACGGCCATCGTCAACGATGTAGTAGCGCTGGCTGATCGCGCTGGCCATGCGAAAGTTCTGCTCCACCAGCAGCACCGTGGTGTACGCGCTCAGCTGTTGGATTGCCGCCATCATCTGCTCGATGATGACCGGTGCCAAGCCCTCGCTCGGCTCATCGATCAGCAGCAAGCGGTTGTCCGGCACCAGCGCCCGCGCAATCGCCAGCATTTGCTGTTCACCGCCCGACAGCGTACCGCCTTGCTGCTGTAGCCGCTCGTGCAGGCGCGGAAACAGCCCGAAGATCAGGTCACCACTCCGCCGCAGGTCGCCGCGTTTGCGCTCGGCCAATGTCAAATTTTCCAGCACCGTCAGATCGCGGAAAATCGCGCGGTGCTCCGGTACGTAGCCAATGCCACTTTGCGCGATCTGGAATGTACGCCGTCCGTTGATCGGCACGCCGGCAAAGCGGATCTCGCCCGCACGTGGTGGCGTCAGCCCCAGGATCGACTTGAGCGTCGTTGTTTTTCCCGCACCATTACGACCGAGCAGCGCCGTGATATCAGCACGTCGTCGGCGACGAACTTGCCGCCGTTGCTCTCGATGATTGAGCGCCACGAAGCGGCCGAGCCTTTGCCAAAATCGGTATCCGGCGCGATCTGCACGAACTCTTTGCCGACGCTTTCCACCATATACGGCCCTGCCGTCAGCGCATCTTGCAGCGTGTTGCGACCCGTGCGGAACACATACTGGTTAAAGTTTGCGCCGGTGATCTGTGGACCAGCCGCCGGATCGATCACGGCGATCTTCTGGTTTTCTTTGGCGACTTCGATCACGGCAAGAGCTGACGTCGTCGAGGCACAGCACTGCAGGATCTCCACCCCATCTTTTTCGATCAACTCGCGTGCAAGCTGCCGCGCCTTGTCGGCGTTGCCTTCGTCATCCTTGACGATGAGCTCGATCGGTCGACCCGCAACCGTATTCGTGCCCTCCGTCGCATACTGCAAGCCAAGCTTGAAGCCGTTAATCTCTTGTTGCCCGTACAGCTGGAGCGCTTTGGATTGATCGGTGATCAGGCCAATCTTGAGCGGTTTGCCGCTTGCAGCCGCTGCCGAGGCGGCCGGTGCTTCGGTTGGGTGCAAGGTGATTAGGTTGCGCAGCATAAACGAGCAGAGTTACATGCAAGTTACACTTTTCTTTCGCAGATCAGTATAATGAGGTCGCTTTGGTCCAATCCCGCGCTTGCCAGCCGATTCACGAACAGGGACCATACCATGATGCGTTTGTCTCCATTGCCGATCCAAACCAAGTTGATTCCACCAAAATCGCGCTGACCCTGGCCGGCGCGTCCACGCCTGGACAGCACACTCCAAACGTCGGTCGCCGTGCCGCTGATGTTGGTTGTGGCGCCAACAGGCTACGGCAAAACGGCAACGCTTGCCCGTTTTTTCGCTGATGGAGATTGGCCCTATGCCTGGTATTCGCTCGACCAGGACGATACGCACCCGCTACGATTCTTTCAGCACCTACTCGGGGCGCTCCGACTCGTACTACCGGACCTTAGCTCGGGTGAGCTGTGCGATGGGGATGCGCAGGCAGATGGATGCGCGGTTGATAGGCTCTGCAATGAACTGCTGTGCCTGCTCAAAACCGATACCGTGCTTGTGTTGGATGATTTCCACCACGTCGATCATAGGCCAGTTGTGGCACTGGTCGAGCGTCTGATTGAGCGTGCGCCGCCATTGCTCCACCTGGTGATCGCTACGCGCCGTGAGCCACCGTTCAACAAACTTCCCGTATGGCGTGCCCACCAAAGCGTGCAGGAGGTGACAGCCGCTGATCTCGCGTGGATGCAGAGCGAAGTTGAGGCGCTGTTTGCAAACCATGCTCAGCCGATCAGCAGGGAAGACGCTGAGCTGCTTGCAACGCGTACTGAAGGCTGGGCCGCTGCTCTGCAGGTAATTCATCAGGCATTGACCCACGATACGGGTGCGACCGTCGAGACGCTTGTGCGGCAAGGGTCACCGCCACTGCAAACATTGTTCGATTACCTGGCCATCGAGGTGCTGAACGTGCAGCCGCCCGATGTGCAGCACTTTTTGCTGCACACGGCGATCCTGCGCACGCTGTCGCCAACAGTATGCGAGCATCTGCTCGGCCAATCGACAGGTGTTGCTCTGCTGGAAAGCACGCCTGGAGCCGAACTGTTTTTGTTCCGTGTCGGAGGTAAGCTGTATCGCTATCACCGCCTCTTTCGCGAATTTCTGCTTGAGCAGGCGGAGCGCCAAGGAATTGGAGCGGAGCATCTGCATAAGCGCGCTGGGATCTTTCTGTGCGCTGCGGAGCAACACGAAGACGCTTTGTATCACCTGCTTGCGGCCCAGGACGTTACGGCAGCAGCGGCCTTGCTCGAGTCGATCGCGCCGCAATGGATCAAGGAGGGACGTGCCGCCACGCTCAAACACTGGCTGGACCGTCTCCCATCCGCTTTGCTTCAGCACTCGGCGCTGTTGTTGTACGCGCAGGGCGAAGTCGAGCGCTTGCGCAGCCACTACGATGCAGCGCTTGACCGCTATCGGCAAGCGGAAGCGGTGTGGCTGTCCGAGAATGACCGTGTTGGGCAAAGTTGAGCGTTGCAAGGACAGGCCCAAGTCTATCTGGATACAGTCCGTCCAGCACCGGCAGCGCAATTTCTGAAGCGCGCGCTGAAATTGTTGGGTCGGGCACACCGTGAGGAAAGCGCCGCGCTGCTGCATCTGTTGGGTGAAAACACTGCGAATCGTGGTCGGGCAAGTTTGGCGGCGAAGCTCCATCGTGCAGCGGAACGGGTATGGCCAGCAGCGCAAACACCGCTGCTGACCGCCGCACGCGTCCAACTTCGTACTGGAAAAATCGTGCAGGCGCGAGTGCGCTTGCAGGCCGAGCTAGACACCGTTGCTCAGGCGGTGCAGGAACAACCACCCGAAGCGCATCGCGAACCGCTGATGCTGCTGTCGCTGTTGGCCTGCTGGATGGGGGAACCGGAAAATGCCCATGCGTATGCCGAACGGGGGCTGCAGCGTGGCCGCGCGATTAGCTCGCCGATCGTTGAAGCTGTGGGCGAAATCCGGCTCGGCCATAGCCTCCTACTCATGCAGGATGAGGTGGCGGCAGCAGCATCGTACGAGCGTGCTGTGCAGTTAGCAACCACCTTTGGTGTCGCCCGGACCAAGGTTGAGCCGCTCATGGGCCAGGTACTGCTAGCTGGGAATCGTGGCGACATGTTGGGGGCTGAACTTGTGGCGCGGGAAGCGCTCGCAATTGTGCAGCGGACAGGTGATGAGTGGATGGCTGCGCTGCTGTGGCTCGCCCTTGGAGCGGTGGCGGTCACGAATCGGCGCCTTGATACGGCGCTCGATGCACTTGGTGAGGCCGAAGCACGCTTTCAAACCAGCGGCGACATGTACGGTGTCACAGCCGTGCATCTTTGGCGGGCATTGGCATTGGTCCGCAGTGACCAGAACGAGGCGGCGCGAGCTGACGTGCGGGGGTTGCTACGCCTGGTGCGCGAGCATGATTATGACTTCTTGATCGTCCGTCGGACGCTCTTCACGCCCCGCGACCACCAGATGCTCGTGCCGGTGCTGCAACTTGGCTTAACGATCCCTGAAGTAGACAGCTATGCCCGAGAACTCCTGGTCCACCTGTTTCCCGCATCAGGGTCACTGTATGCAACGCAATCCAATAGAGCATTGGCACATCCGGGGGTGACGTTGCACATCCAGATGTTTGGGCAATTTCGCGTGTGGTCCGGCGTTGAAGAAGTTCGGGTGTGGGGCCGCGAGAAGGCCCGCTTGTTGCTCCAACTGTTGATCACCCATCGCGCGATCTGGCTGCAACGTGATCAGATTGTTGAATACTTGTGGCCTGATCTCGGACTTCGAGCTGCGCTTAATCAATTTAAGGTGACGTTACATGCGCTGATGACGGCGCTTGAACCACGTCGCCAAGCCCATGCACCGTCATTTTATATCCAGCGGAACGGCACAGCCTACCGCTTTCTGCCGCCGCCAGATAGTGTCGTGATCGATGTGGAAACCTTTGAACGTGTGCTGGAACAGGCGGATACAGGCACCGATCCACCGCAGCGCATTCCCCTGTACATAGAGGCGCTGGCACTCTACCACGGCGATTACGTATCCGACAGTTTGTACGAAGATTGGGTCTGCCCGGTACGCGATCGTCTGCTGCGGCGCTGGCTACAAAGTGCGCATACTGCGGCAAGCTTACTTTTGGACGAGGGCCAGCTTGTTACCGCAATCCAATTGAGTGAACAAGTTTTGGCGCGTGATCCGTGCTGGGAGGTAACCTATCAACTGCTGATCCGCGCCTATGTACAACAGGGCAATCGTGCGCAGGCGCTGCGGACGTACAAGCGGTGTGTGGAGATCCTTGCGGCTGAACTTAACCTTGCGCCACTGCCACAAACGACGCAGATGATAACGGCAGTCCATGGATCGTAACCGTGTACGTGGACGGTACGGAAACGTTCAGCACCAGGTACAACATCCAGCAGGTTGCCCTGGATTAACTCAGGCAAAGTGCGAGCCGTCGTTGTGGCGCTCGACCTGCGCATACGTCCGCGGGCCGCTCCACACCACGCTCAACGTCTAGCCCGCGACTCCGGCACTATCGAAACGGCTTCAAGGCGCGAGCTCACAATCCTGCTGAACAGCATCGCCTAAACCTAACCGCGCAATCAATAAAGGATACGTGCCTCGGGAAACGTTAACGCTTACGCGGGGCAGCCTATCCCACGGCTGATCCCCGTCGCTTCCTTCAGCTATGGATGGGATTCCAGTCGCCCAAGCCGCCGCATTTCAGGCCATACCAGGGCCACCACCAGCACCACCAGGATCGTGCCGATGCCGCCCGCCGCAACCGCTGTGATCGGGCCGAGCAGCGCCGCCGCCACGCCCGACTCAAACCCGCCCAGCTCATTCGATGCACCGATAAACACACTGTTCACCGCCGATATTCGACCGCGCAATTCGTCGGGCGTGAGCACCAGCAGCAACGTATGGCGAATCACGACGCTGACGTTGTCGAAAGCGCCGAGCAGTCCCAGCATCAAAAACGATAATGCAAACGAGCGTGATAGCCCAAACACCACGGTTGCGACGCCAAAGCCGGCAACTGCCCACAGCAGCACCCGACCAGCGCGCTTGATTGGCGGCAGATACGCCAGGATTATTGCCATCGCGAGAGCGCCGATTGAAGGAGCGGCCCGCAGCCAGCCTAGCCCCGTTGGACCCACCTGCAAAATGTCGCGGGCAAAGACCGGCAGCAACGTGGTCGCGCCGCCCAGCAGCACCGCGAACAAATCCAACGTGATCGCAGCCAGCAGGATTTTATTCTGGCGCAGAAAGTGTACGCCGGCCAGCAACGATCTGAGATTGAGCGCCTCGGTTGAGCGGGCAACCTGGCGTCCACGCACCATGCTCAGCGCTAACACAAACAGCAGACACGCCACCACATCACACAGATACACCAGCGCCGCGCTGAGGCTTACCGCGATCAAAAAGCCCCCCAGCGTCGGACCCATCACCGCCGCTAGCTGCCATGTGCTGCTGCCCCAGGTAGCTGCGTTCGCGTAATGCTGCGGCGGTACCGTCTGTGGCAACAACGTTGAGCTGGCCGGTGAGCTAAATGCCCGGGCAACGCCAATCCCGAACAAACAGGCATAAACCAGCGCGAGCGGACCCTGAGCAAACGAAATAAGAGCCAATCCCAGCGAACAGAGTGCTAACAGCAGTTGCGATCCAACCACGAGGCGTCGTCGGTCATACCGATCCGCCGCGTGCCCCGCCGGCAGCGACAGCAGAATAACCGGCAGTACCTGCACCAGTCCAACAAAGCCGAGCGCAAACGCCGAGTTGGTGCGCTCGTACAGCTCCCAGCCTACAGCCACACCGACCATTTGGGTCCCAAGTGTGCTGATAAATTGGCCAAGCGTTAGCCAACGAAAATCGGGGAATCGCAGTGCGGCATACGGATCGTGGACGGCAAGTGCGGTGGGCGTATCGGGGGGCACCCGCGGCACAGCAGCGCCTTCGGGCGGTGTGACGTCATAATCGCGCATTGGTTCGTCCATTATTCGGCGTTTCGGCCAAACGGAGCTTAGCTGCCAATGTCTTCTTCGCTTTCTTCGCGGGCAAGCACCCGGCGCAGCGCTGGCAACGCCTGCTGCACCGCCGCACGCTCCCCTTCGTCCAGCGCACTTAGCAGCGGCACAAGCCGGCGAAGCGTTTGGTCGTGGGCTCGCTCGTAGTGCTGCCGCCCGTGATCGGAAAGGTGCAGCAGGTGTTGGCGACGATCATGAGCTGCGGGAACGCGCTCAACCCAGCCACGCTCGACCAGCACCTGCACCAGCTCGCTCATCGCTTGCAAACTAACCCGTCGTTGTTTGGCGAGCGCACTCAGGGTCAGCGGACCGGCGTGCAGATGGGCCAGCACCCGAAACTGTGGCATAGTCGTTGCATCGCCAGCTTCCCGGCGCACTTCCGCGGCCACAATCCGGGTGAGCAGTGGCAAAATTACCAGTAATTCTTGGGTGAGTTCTTCAATTTGGTCGGACATGCTGCTCGATCAGCACTGCTTATCAAGGTGCTTGATAATAAGGATACCTTAGGTTATATATGTGTCAAGCGCGAAGTGGCGTACCGCCGCCGCATTTGATGCGCAAACAGCAAGGGAATGAAGATGATGCAAGGCCACGTGAAGCCGGACAACAGCGCGTGTAATTCACAACAGCAGTGGACAGCCATTGCACCGTCGGAGCACGCTGCATGAGCAGCCCTGAGCTCGCAGCCATGTTGGCGGCGGCGGTACACGCGCGCAGCGCTCTGTTCGACGCGCGACACGAGCTTGCTTTCCGACTACTGAATGGCTTTCTGGAAGGATGGCCAAAGCTGGCTATTGACCTGTATGGCCGGACGATTGTGCTGCATAACTATGCTGATCCGCCCGAGGCGGGCACAGCCGATGTCCAGGCAGCACAGGCATGGCTGTGCGAGCGCCTGCCCTGGATCGACTCGGTGGTCGTGAAAACACGGCATGCGGCAACGTCCGAGGAGGCCAATGGGGTTGTGGTGTTCGGCGAAGCACCCGCGCGTAAGGTGCGTGAACACGGCGTTTGGTACGCGCTGGATATCTTGCTCAACCGCGATGCCAGTCTTTATCTGGATACACGGCACCTGCGTGAATGGGCAGTCGACTCACTCAGCGGAAAATCAGTTCTCAACACATTTGCCTATACCGGGAGCTTAGGCGTTGCCGCACGGGCCGGCGGGGCGACCCGGGTTGTGCATCTGGATTTGAACCGCCGCTTTCTTAATCTGGCTAAAACGTCGTACACGCTGAATGGATTTCCGATCCACAAGGCAGATTTCCAGACCGGCGATTTTTGGACGGAGATCAACCGCTTGAAGCGCGCAGACGAACGCTTCGACTGTGTTTTTGTCGACCCGCCAATTTTTGCCACAACCAAACATGGAACGGTCGATCTGGCCAACAATAGCGGGCGCTTGATCAACAAAGTTCGTCCGCTCGTCAACGACGGCGGCTATATCGTAGCGATCAACAATGCCGTCTTTGTGAGCGGCAAAGCCTATCTCGAAACCTTGGCAGCGCTGTGCGCCGACGGCTACCTGGCAATCGAAGCATTGCTGCCGGTACCATTAGACTTCACGGGGTATCCCGAAACGCTGGTCAGCCAACCCATCACCGATCCGGCGCCGTTTAATCACTCAACCAAGATTGCCCTGCTGCGCGTTCGCCGCAAAGCGTAACACCAACTCCAGCCGTACGTGAAAGGCGAGATCTGCACTGCCTGGCCTTTTCGCCCGGCACCAGGAGGCTGTACCCTGTGCTACCCGGATCGGTAAAGACCAGAGCCGCGCAACACTTTGTAGCGCGTATCGCCTGCAACCTCGCGCACATCGTTAAGGCGCTCCCGCATCGCCGTTTCGTAGGGCAAGAAGCGGTTGGCGACAACGAAGCAGCGACCGCCGGGCGGGAGTACGTGCATGGCATCGTTGATCAAGCGCAGGCCAAGGCTGCGTGCTGCGCTGCGACCCTCATGAAATGGCGGATTGCACACCACCACATCAAAGCGCTGGTCGGCGACGGCCGCCGTGCTATCGCTCACCAGCACCGTTGCATTGGGGATGGCATTCCGCTCCACGTTCCGTTGTGTCAGCGCCACCGCCTCGGTGTTGGTATCCACGAGCCATACATGCCCCTGTGGAGCCAAACGCGCAGCCACCATGCCGACAATGCCGCTGCCGCAGCCGAGGTCGAGCACCTTATCACCGCTTGACACCTCGATAGCTGTAGCCAGCAGGGCAGCAGCCGGGTCGAGACCGCCGCGGGCGAAGACGCCGGAATGCGCCTCCAATGTGTAGTGGCTCCCACGCAGCTCCACCTCCATCAGTTCGAGCTGGGGAGCAGCTGCCGGTGGCATCGCAGCCTCGCTGCGGACAGCTACGCCCACGCGATAGCCTTTGCGATACGCGGCCAGCTGCGCCCGACCAAAGACTTCGCCCAAACGTTTGATCGCGGTGTCGGCCCCACGATCCCGGGCACCGGCAAGGTACACCCGCGCACCCGGCTCCGTTAACCGCTGCGTTTCTCCAAGCAATTCGACCAAACGAACACTGTTGGGCTGAAAGGCGATATTGATCAGCGCATGGTTAACCGAGCCGGCGGGCAGGCGTGACAGATCAGTGGTAGATATGAAGCGCGCAGTCGCTCCGTTCAGCGCCGCGGTTGCGGCTGCCACGGCCAAGGCATGGGAGCGCTGATCGACCACCAGCACCTCGCCTTGACCCACACGGCGAGCACAAAACACGGGCAGGACGCCATTGCCCGCCCCTAAGACCAGGACGCGCTGGCCACCGCTAGGTGCTCCGTGCTCCGCAAGCAGCTGATCGCCCGGATCGAGGGATTGATCGGGAGTGCCGGATGGCAACAGCACAGCCTCGCCCGCAATCTGGACGCTCAAGCTGCCCATCAACGCCCGTTTCCGCTGACCAGGCAGATCGGCCTGGCTGTTAAGTGTGAGCACCTCACGCAAAGCGCCCAGATCGGTTCGTGAGTTGGCTGCATCTAGTCTGCGAGGCCCTCCTGGCGCGCGTAGCTATCGATGATTTCACGCCAGTGCTGTACCGAGTCGAGAATGAAATAGTGATCGTGATAGCTATAGGCGGCTGATGGTGTGGCGGCAACACGGTTGATATCAAAGGCATACTTGGGCGTTTCGTCCCGCAGTGCGTGCTGCAGCTCTCCCGGCGATGACAGCAAGCCGGCGCCAATCACTTTAAGCTCGCCCTGTTCGCGCACAAAACCAAACTCGATGCCGAACCACCACAGGCGGGCTATAGCTAGCTGCTGCGCTTCGGTGCGGGCCTGCAAATACACCGTGCCGTAGCGCTGGGCTATCTCGCCAAACGCCGGGTCGGTAAAGAACGCAAGGTGGCCAAAGTATTCATGGAAAAGGTCGGGTAGGGGGGTGAAATCCAGCTCATGCGGCCGCCGAATATAATCCGTGACGGGAAAACGCTTGGCCGCAATATGCTCAAACCATTCGGTCGGACCGAGATACTCATTTTGGGCATCGGCCAGCCGCCAGCCGGAGAGCCCATAAATACGCCGCTCCATGATCTCCCGGTCGGGCAAGCGCTTGAAGTCCAAGCCCAGCTTCGGCAGCCCGACCTTGAAGGCGTGACAGGCGACCGGAGCAACCAGCTCGGACTGACGCACACACAGCTTGTGCCATGTTTCATGGTCTTCTTCGGAATAGTTTCCCGCCGTCCCCCGTGCATGACGTTGTGTTGCGACGTCGTTGTCGTACACGTCCATCTGCTGCTTCCTTTCCGTTGTTGCGTACGCTACGAGGCGCGATCACGGCCCAAGCAACAGCTTGGCCAACGTGGATGCTTCGCCCGCGATTTTTATTGTAGCGTCTTCTGTGCCAGCGTCGCAAGCAGGCCGCCGGGGTGAGCCGGCGGCTGGATAGGCTCCTCACCCTGCAGCCTCAGACCAGCACCGAGCTTGACGCGCCACAGCTGAGGCCTCTGATCTCGGCGATTGAGGTCAAGCCTTGGGCATCCATCAAGCGCAGTACCCCGCGCAGGAGTCGCCGCGCTAAACCTGGGCCTCCGTACACAAAGCCGGTGTACACTTGCACCAGCGCTGCGCCGGCAGCCAGCCGCGCAAACACATCCGCAGCGTCAAACACGCCGCCTACGGCGATAATGGGCAGCGCGCCACCGGTACTCCCATACACGTAGCGCAAAATATCAGTGGCCCGCTCCCGCAGCGGCACGCCGCTCAGTCCACCCGACTCCCGCCGGTAACGACTACGCAGGGTGGGCGGTCGGGCCACCGTGGTATTGGTAGCTATAAGGCCATCAATCGCATGTGCCGTGCTCACATGCAGGATATCGTCAAGCTCGGCCGGCGCGAGATCAGGCGCGATTTTGACGAGGATGGGCTTGCGCACCGACATTGTGTCACGACGGGCAACCACCTGCTGGACCAAGGCTTCCAGCGCTACACAGCCTTGAAGATCGCGCAGCCGCAGGGTATTCGGCGAACTGATATTGATCGTGATGTAATCGGCAACGGCGTACAGCTGCTCCAACGCCCGCACATAATCCTCATTGGCGCGTCCAGCCTCAACACTGGCCTTGTTTGCTCCGATGTTGACGCCCACAACCAGACGGGATCCGGCATGACGTTGAAGTTGATCATGCACGGCAACAGCGCCATGCCCGGGAAAGCCCAACCGATTAATCAACGCCTGGTCGGCCGGCAGCCGGTATAAGCGCGGCCGTGGATTACCGGGCTGCGGGCGAGGTGTCACTGTGCCGACCTCGACATGTCCAAAGCCTAGCGCACCCCAGGTTTCCACGGCCACGCCGTTCTTGTCCAAACCGGCGGCAATGCCCAGTGGATTGGCAAAGTGCATACCCCACACCTCGACGCCAAGCCGGGGATCGTCAACCACAAATAATTTGCCTAACAGCTTACGGAGCAAGGGCGCTCGCTCAAACCCTTGCAGCAGCCGCAGCACAAGCTCGTGCGTACGTTCGGGATCGACGGATTGAAGGACGGGATAGATGAGCTGGCGATACACAGGAAATCCTTCCATGGCTCAGGTAACTGGCGCGCTAGGTTGGGCAACCAACACATGCGTTTTCGGCAATGTAACGCATGCCAAGCTCACACAATGGAGGTACACTATTCATAAGAACAATACTACCGTATGATGCTAAGCAATTGAAACAACCATGAGCGCACGACCAGATCCAAACCTGCCGTTCACAGACCCAAACTCGATCGTCCGCACAATTTGGGGCAATGCCGACACCATTTTATTGGTATTTGCCGGCTCGGCTGCCGAGTTTGCCCTTAATCGCGCGGTTGATTGGCTTTTTTATACGGGCAAAGTCCCGAATGATCCGATTGGGCGGCTGTTCGCCACTGCGCGTTTCGCCCGTGACATTGTGTTCGCTGATGCCGCGGCAGCGCAACGTACGCTGGACCGGATTAACACGATTCACCGAGCGCTTGAACAACAGCGACAGCAAACAATTCCTGATTGGGCCCATCGGGACGTACTGTATATGCTGATCGATTATTCGGAGCGGGCATACCGCCTGCTCCACCGCCCCCTAACCGATACCGAGCAGACGGAGCTGTATGCCGTTTTTCTGCGCGTGGGGCAGGGCCTCCAGATTCCGGAGCTCCCAGCAACATACGCGGCCTGGCAGCAGGATCGCCAGCGGCATTTGGAGCAAAACTTGGAGCACAGCCACTACACCACGACCCTGTACCAGCAGTATCGCCGCCATCTGGGCGCACGTCGCTACAGGCTGCTGCTGCACATCCAAACCCTGCTTGTGCCGGAACGGGTGCGCGATCTGCTCCATTTGCGCTCCACAACGCCGTTGGCTTGGACGCTCCGGCTATATCCTGTCGTTAACCGGCTAAAACTGCGCCCCTTGCTGCAGCGCTTGTTGATCCCTAAGCAACACTTAGCGGAGGTGCGGCAGCTCGATGCAGCGGCCTTCGCCTGAGCAGTCCGCTCCGTGAAGGCACGCGATGCGATCATCTCTGCTGCCGCTCACGCCGTCCGGCTTTCCTCCAAAGCTACGAGAGCGTCTTTCAGCTCGGCAACGATCCGCTCGTAGGCCATTGGCCCAGGCACGCCATGCGGTCGCATCGTTTGCGCCGACCAGATCACCATTCCCGAAAGATCGCGCAGCGTAGCCTTGCCGACAAAGCCAGCCTCCTGGTCGTCGCCGTGTGCTTCCAAGATTGCGTCGGCATACGCCCGCTCGCCTGTAAATTCAAAGCGCTCCAGCTGCTGCAATGCCTCGATCAGTTTACGCCCAAAGCCTGGCTCACCCGTAAGTGGGCCAACATAAATTGTTTGTATTTGTAAGAGGCTTGTGCCCATGCTATCACCTCCTCCTTCGCACAGCACAAGCAAGATCAATACCGTTCGCGCCGTTGAAATTCTGGCTTTCCCTCGCAACCATGCCCTGCGGCGCGTGCAGCTCTACTCGGCAACCACAATCGCTTGGCCAGCCGTGAGGTCGTTCAGCTCGTGGGAAAAGGCAGCGATGTTGTCAACCGCAAACTGCAGTGTGAGCGTAACCTCGGCGGCAAACTCCTCATGCTGGACGGTGCCGATGTGCGCCAGAACCAGCCGCTTCACACTTTCGTATTGGGGATACGCAATCGACAGCAAAACGGTGCGGCGTTCAATCCGCTCGGCGCGCGGCACAACGGCAAGCACTGCCTTGACAGCATCACCATAAGCCCGCACCAGGCCACCCGTGCCCAACAGCGTGCCGCCAAAGTAGCGCGTGACCACAACCGTTATGTCACCTAGACCACTGCCCTGCAACACCGCTAATGCCGGCCGGCCAGCCGTACCACCGGGCTCGCCATCGTCGCTCATGCCTAAGGTTGTGGTCGCGCCGTAGCCAACGACGTACGCGTACACATTGTGTGTGGCGTTAGCAAACTCCGCACGAACGCGGGTAATGCTGGCTTTGGCCTCGTCCACCGTTGGCGTAGGCATTGCCGTCGCAATAAACCGCGAATTTGCAATCCGCAGTTCTGTGCGCGCTTCGGCGGATGGAATAGGATACCGATTGGCGTCTGCCATGATAGCTTGCTCGCTTGCTTCCCCCAGCCGTAGTGTAAAGCAACTCAACAGCGCGCGGTTGTGCACACGCACCAGCCACGGGATGGAGACGAGCCTACCCCGGCACAGCAAGACACACGGTGTACGACCGCATCTTCCGGGGGTCGCAACCATGTGCATGCGCAGATTAGGCAAGCTACAGCTATGCGGGCGTCATACCCCGGAGCTTAGCCAAAGCCTCGGCTCGGTCACGAAAGTATGCATCTTGCGGCAATACGTCGATTGACAGTTGCCGGGCATGGTGGAGCACAACACTGATTGGGTCGGAGGTCGGCTGTTTACGCGTATAAACAATCCGAACACCACATGGCGCTTGCGGATCTTCAATGATCAGGGCTGGTAAACCACGTCCGCTAGCGAGGTGTTGGTAGCCGATTGCGACACGCAGCCGGGCGTCGCGCGCACTGGAGATGTGCGAACGCAGCGCAGGAGCGGATGGAGCGATGTTCATGCGAGCTCCTTCTGTTGGAGTAACCGGTTGAGGATAGCTTTGTTATACCACGGGAACCTGACCGTTGACAAGCAGCAAAGTCCTGGCTTGAGGCCACCAACTAGGCCAGTGAACGACAGTCCCGCTTGTTGATTAAAACGCAGCTATGCAAGGACAAGTTACGCATGTGCTAATGTACATAGTGAGTCGCTGGCTGTGCGACGAGCCATGCTGGAGCTGGCAGGCAGAGGAACCACAATCGAATGAACCGGGCGGCTTATGTACCAAAGGGCAGCTGGTGTTGATCGCCGACACCAACAATCATGCGCTACCTGACGCCGACTTCTCGACCGGGATGGTCCGCACCCTTAAGCCGGTGGGATTAGATTCGTGATCAAGCGGCTCAGGCTATAATGAGCAACATGAACGACATCGCAATGAGTGACAGGAGGCGCGCGGCCGATCAGCCGCCGAATAACGAATGAAAGCTATTCGTGTGCACGAGTATGGCGGCCCCGAAGTGCTGCGCTACGAGGACGTTCCGTTGCCTGAGCCGGGAGCAGGCGAGGTGCGGGTCAAATTAGCGGCAGTCGGCGTCAACTTTATTGACGTGTATCAGCGGACCGGCCAATACAAGATGGCGCTGCCATCGACAATTGGTTCGGAGGGCGCGGGCGTCGTCGACGCCCTGGGCCCAGACGTGAGCGACCTCAACGTCGGCGATCGGGTGGCATTTCCGCAGGGGTTAGGCGCGTATGCCGAATATATTGTGGTGCCGGCGGCAAAGCTGGTGCCGGTGCCCACAGATATCGATCTGCAAGTGGCGGCTGCCGTGCTGTTGCAAGGCATGACCGCCCATTACCTTGTGTCGAGCACCTTTCCCATCACGCCCGGTCAGCGAGTACTGATCCATGCGGCGGCCGGGGGCGTCGGGCTGCTGCTGGTACAGCTGGCCAAGCAGCGCGGCGCGTTGGTGATCGGGACCGTTTCGACCGAGGAAAAGGCCCAGCTGGCACGCGAAGCCGGCGTCGACTACATCATTCGGTACACCGAGCAGAATTTCGTCTCGGAAACACGACGCTTAACGGATGGTGCTGGAGTTGATGTTGTGTACGATTCTGTGGGCAAGACAACCTTTGAGGGGAGTCTTGACTGTTTACGACCGCGCGGCTATCTCGTACTCTTTGGCCAATCCAGCGGAGCGGTACCGCCGTTCGACCCGCAGGTGCTAAATGCCAAAGGCTCGCTCTTTCTAACCCGGCCAACCCTAGGGCATCATATTGCAACCCGCGATGAGCTTATGTGGCGGGCACATGATTTGTTCACGGCCATCAGTGCGGGCACGCTCAAAGTCCGCATCGACCGCGCCGTGCCGCTGGCAGACGTTGCCGCCGCGCAAAATGCACTTGTCGGTCGTGAAACGTCGGGCAAAGTGCTGCTGCTGCCCTAGCGGTTCGCCCCGCGAGGCTGCACGATTTAACAACGGAGCTCAACGGCGTGAGGTTGCATCTCGTCAAGAGCCGGAGCACCGAAACAAGCATACACTTACCCTACCGGGGCTGCACCCGCTGTGGTTATGGACGGAGCCTGAATGTCGTTCTTAACGATTGCGGCGGGCGTGCACCAATCGGAACTCAAATAGTTCCGGTCGATGATAATGGCCGGTAACATCGAGCGTCATGCTTTCCTCTCGGATCCGGCCAAGATCTAATTCGGCAGTCAGTATGCAAGGTTGGTCGTACACCGGCTCGACTATATATTCACCGTCAGGGCCAATAATTGCGCTGCCGCCGCGCAGAATCAGCTGATCAGGATGAGCAATACGATCCGGATGCGGCTCTAGCTCCGGTGGAAGCGCCGACGCGCGCATGAGTCCGCCTGCCGCGAGCACGTAACAGCGGCCCTCAAAGGCGTAGTGCCGACTCGCCACCTGATGTATATCTTTCACGGTCGGCCATACTGCAACGTGAATATCCTCACCTGCTTCGTGGAGCACTTGCCGGGCCAGAGGCATCCAATGTTCCCAACAGATCAGCCCCCCCACTCGCCCGACCGGCGTATCGACCGCACGCAGCCCTTCCGCGTCTCCAGCCCCCCAGATTAGGCGTTCGGTGTATGTCGCCATGAGCTTGCGATGGTGGTTAAGCAGCTGGCCGTCGGAGCCGATGGTCAACAAGGTATTGTACAGCGTTCCTCGTCCAGCACCCGCGCCGACCCGTTCGCTGACGCCAACCACAAGCGTCGCCCCAACCTCACGTGCGATTTCCGCCAGCGCATCGAACGTTGTTCCTGGCACGGCGATGCTGTTGGCGGCGATGCGTGCGTACACGGCCTTCACGGGCGGATGATCCCACAGCGCAGCATCCCGCGACACATCTAACCAGGCAGGATAGCCGGGGATCCAGGTCTCGGGAAAGACGATCAGCTGAGCACCGGCCGTAGCCGCCTCACGGGCTAGCTTTGCCGTCGACTCCAAACCCGAATGAGCATCGGAGGCAACCTCCGCTTGGACAACTGCGACAACACATTTCGTAAGCAAGAACGTCTCCTTCAGCTGTGGTCTGGTCACCGATGTTGCCAGTGAATCAATAAACTTAAATAAAACGGCTCACCCAACGCGCGAATTGTGCGAGTCAGCATACCAGAATTGCGGCTGCAGCTCCAGTTAACAGCGATGATCCCGTTCCCATGCCTGGCCGATACCTGTGTGCGCCTGGTGTTTCATTTACGAGCATGGACAAGCACAAATATGAGACAGCGGGTTAACGCAACAGTTTGGCAGGACGCTCGCGCAGAATCTGCTCGGCCTCCAGCACAAGCTTGTGCATGATCTTCGCCGCAGGCTCAATCGAGCTTATCAGTCCCACGTCATTCCCCGCATATACTGGCGCATTGCGCGCATCATCTGCTGCTTCCGCTGCAAGGACCTGTGCCTCAAGTTCTTGTTGCCGTGCTACGACCTCGTCGTCAAGGCCGTGCCATCTCGCTGTAAACGCGTTGCGCAGTACACGTCCGCCCACATCCGCCGGGAAGGGCGCATTCTGAGCCAGATCATACGCCTGCGTCAAGATGGTATCGTCCGCACCGGCCTGGACGACCCGAGTCTTAGCCCAGGCGGCACCGCCGGCCTCACGACTTGCAAGAAAGCGCGTGCCAATCCAGGCCCCTTCGGCGCCAAGCATCAGGACAGCAGCCAAACCCCGGCCATCAGCAATCCCGCCCGCAGCTACAACCGGGATGCCGCCGGCAACATCGATGACAGCCGGCACAAACGGCAAGGTACCATTGTACCCGGTATGCCCACCGGCCTCGGTCCCTTGTGCCGTGATTACGTCCACGCCCGCCCTAGCCGCCGCCACAGCACCGGCCACAGTTTGGACCTGCGCCAGCACTTTCACACCTACGGCATGGGCCGCTTGGACGTAGGGCGTCGGATCGGCAAAGGAATGGCTTATAGCTGCAACGCGTTCCTCAAGCGCAACCTGCACCAGGGCCTGCAACCCAGGCGCTGATGAGATGAAACCTACCCCGAATGGACGGTCGGTTCGCTCTCGCACCATCCGAATTTGCTCACGCAGCCACTCTGGTCCGCCCGTCGAACCGCCAATCAGTCCAAACCCACCTGCTGCCGAGACGGCCGCCACGAGCTCAGCAGTCGCACGGCCGGTCATCGGCGCGCTGATGATCGGATGTTCAATTGCAAGCAGATCACAGATACGTGTATGGAGCATCTTACACCTCCCGCTCATCCCGCCGTTCAATGGCCTCCTATTTTATATCCACTTTTGTTATTCCGTGTCAGGGAGCATCCGTTCAAACGCTCTGCGGACGACTGAGTGTTTATGGCTGTCGGTGTGTTTCAATGAAGCACGGTTGTTGTTGAATTTGGCGCAGGATACATCAGAACGAGACCACGTGCCCATCACGCCCCGAGCTGATGTGGGCCATTGTTCCCGCGGACTCCCTTGAGGATTCGTTCGCCCGTATAGCATGATTCCTGCCGTCAAGCCAGGAGCACACCGGCAGCATCAGGGCTGCGATGACGTAATGGGACTATCAAAGTATGACTTCAGGTAGGTGGGAGCTGGCGACCAAACCCTGGCACTCGGTGGAGGAGTATAACTACGACCACTATCGGGCGAAGCATTTATTGATGAATTTGTGGTGGACACTCCGGGGACGTGGCATTCAACCGGGTCAATTAGCGCCCGACTTTGCGCTGCCTGCCACAACTGGTGAGCGCGTGCGCTTAAAAGATCTGCGGGGACGACCAGTTGTATTGCGCTTTGGCAGCTTTACCTGACCGATCACCGCGGGCGGAGTTCCGCCCTTGAAGCAGCTTTATAGCGAATACAGTGACTGGGTCCAGTTTGTGGATGTTTTTATTCGGCAAGCCCATCCCGGTGAACGTCACGGCCGCTACCAGAGCGACACCCAGAAGATGGAGGAAGCGCGTCAATATCAACAGGCCGAGACCTTGCCATGGCTGGTGCTGGTCGATGATTTGGAGGGCACAGTCCATCAGACCTACGGCAATATGTCGGATCCCGTCTACCTCATCGATGGCGAAGGGCGGGTCGTCTTCTATGGCATGTGGACGCACGTGCCAACGCTCAGGCGCGCCATTGACGAACTCTTCGCCGGTCCCGTGCAGGGAACCTCAGTGCTGAACAGCATCGACCACATGCTCCACCTGTTTGCGTCGTTTGTTAATGGATGGCACGCCTTGCAACGGGGTGGTAAGCAAGGTGTGATCGATTATGAAATCGGAACGCCGCCGGCGGCAACGCTGACGTTCCTCGGCCATCTCGCCAAACCGTTGCTGGCACCCCTGGCGTTGCGGGCTACTCCACTACCACGCACGACGCGCCTGCTTCTTGCCGGCAGTGGAGTGGCGGCGGCAGCGATAATAATGCTGCTGCGTCGGAGGGATTGACCGAGCACAACCCTGCCACGTTTCGACGAATGCCCGATCTCCAAGCGCTTTGACTTGCGCGTCGATCCTGCCATAGGCTAAAGGACCATTCAGCGCAGGCCCATCGCTCGTTCGATCTCGATGCCTTCCCGACGGGCCCGCGCCCAGGTGATCGGAAGGTTGTACACATCCCCGCTCTGCTCCGCTTTGCCGAGGCGATCAAGCGCCGTCAGGATAATTCGCCGCTGGAGCTCACGATGAAAGGGCACGCCAAAGTGATGGCCCATCATGAACGGCACGAAAACCGCCCGCGGCGGCTTGGTCTGCTCGGTGATGTCACGGGCCGCGGTGATCGATACAGTCGGAATACCGCGCCGCTCAATAGCGCGCTGCACGAGCGCGACAGACTGATGTCATATTGGTCAAGCCGGGCAGAGGAGCGCCGCGTCGGCACCATCCGCGACAACCGCATCCGCGATCTCTTCTGCCAGGGTCCGTTCCAATCGCTCAGGGTCCATGTTGTAGCCGATGAAGGAGACGAGATGCGACGTCAGGCCGCCAACCACGCCTTCCGCCGCCAGCTCTTGTAGCCGCTCAATTGGGAAGATAACATTAAGATCGCGGTGCGCGTCGGCTGTCGGATATTTTAGCTGATGAATCTCCAAAGCCTCGGGTGTCGAGTTTGACGGCACCGGCCGAAAAGTGTAATCACCTACAGGATGGACGACATCAAAGGGCATCGTTCCTTGCGGTTGAACGCCGGCCGAGCTTATAAAGGTGAGGCGAGCACTGGAAAGCGGTTGATTGAGGCGAGCTAGGGGGACTGTGTCCGCCTTCGTGATCATGGAACCGGGATAGCGCTCGTTGATGGTCGTCCACAGGCCCGGCCGTAGTTGTTGGCTCGCGTTAGAGGGTTCCATCATGAATCCATTCTCCCGATTGTTTAACGAAATAAAAGTGCAGGTGAAAGAACAGGTGGGCCAGTGTGGCCGCGTCTTTGGTGGCCAGGGTCTCGTGGATAAATTCGCGGTCGGTCGGTGGTAGTTGAAGCAGCTGCTTGAGCGCCTCGATCCACGCCTTATCGATCTCACGGCGGCCCTGCTCTTCGTTTCCGTCTCCCAGGTGGAGACGGACATACCGAATCAGTTTCTCGGTATCTCCGCTCGCCACGGCTTCTTGCAAGTACTGAAGCGACACCGGCCTATCCCCTACCTTGAGTAGCTGCCCTTAAAATCGAATGCTTAAGTGTACCACTATCCGCGCTACCCGCTGATGGTCCACTTAAGCCAGCTGTCGAGACAACCACTTCGAGCGTGGCCTAACGTACGGCCTCCACCTGTCAAGATGACATCGGTTTAGAAACTCGAGTAGATTAAACCGGAACAATTGTTTCTGCGCGTGGTACGATGGAGCGGGGCAATGTACAAGGAGCGTCCGCCATGCAAGCCGTGCTGGCATCAACAAATCGTGCGAAGCTGATGGCCACCCAAGCTGTGATCACGCGTGTTTTTCCGGATTCCCGTGTGCGGAGCGTGACGGTAGCGGTTGAGGTTCCGGCCCAGCCAATTGGGGACGAGCAAACGCAGGCCGGCGCAATCGCGCGGGCACGGGCCGCCGTCAGCCAAAGTGGAGCAGATTTTGGCATAGGTTTGGAAGGCGGCCTCCGTCAAACATTGGCTGGATGGGCCCTGTGTAGCTGGGCTGCCGTCGCGGATGCCCATGGCACGGTAGCAGTGGGTGGCGGAGGCATCTTGTTACTGCCGCCGCATGTGGTCGAACGCGTTTTGGCCGGCGAAGAGCTTAGCCCGGTCATGGACGAACTAGCGCAGGCGACCGAGACCCGGCATGGCTTGGGCGCATCCGGCATCCTTTCAGGTGGCCTGATCGATCGCGGCCATATTTTCGAAGACGCGCTGATCTGCGCGCTGGTACCCTGGCTCCATCCGGCCTTCCAAGGACCGTCGTCTCGCTAGCCCAAGTAATGGTTGCTTCCGTACAGCCAGTTGTAACAGGACAGCCTGATCAAAGCGCCTGGCAGCTTCCTTGTGCGGATCACATAGACCTGGGCTGGAGCGACAAGAGCGATATGCCATTGCCGATTCGTCGAGCCACGACTGGTGGGTAGTGCGCTCTCTGCAATCGGCGCGAATGTGGTGGCAAGGGCAGATTGCAGCAGAAATAGTGGTGGGGGCTGAGGGAGTCGAACCCCCAACCAAGCGGGTATGAGCCGCGTGCTCTGCCATTGAGCTAAGCCCCCAAGGAGAACCGGATCGTACCATAAAGCAGCACCGGCCGCAACACAATCATTATCGTTTCGCCAATCCTCGTTGTGGACATGCTTGACGCTTAGGCGTTCCCCTTCTACCATGCTGCCTGTGCAATAAAGAGAGTTTCTATGCAGCAACATATCGTTCTGGTTGGACTGAGCGGGAGCGGCAAAACAACTGTCGCCCCGTTAATCGCCCAGTCCTTGGGCCGCCGTTGCGTCGACACCGATACCGACATAGTCGTCAAGGCCCAGCGACCAATCGCCGACATCTTTGCCCGTGAGGGTGAGGCAGCCTTTCGGGCGCTGGAAACGCAGGCCCTTGCAGCAGCACTGGAGCAGCAGAGCCTGGTGATTGCCACCGGCGGCGGGATTGTGGAAAGTTCCGCAAATCGTGAGCTGCTGCGGGCAAACGCGTTTGTGGTCTGGCTACACGCCCGGACGCCGAGCCTCGTTGAACGGCTCCAAGCCATGACGGACAGGCCCTTGCTCGGCGACAATCCAGAAGATGCCCTCCAAAAGATGGCTGCTCGCCGCACCCCACTGTATGCTGATCTGGCAGATTTAATCATTACCACGGATGACCAATCGCCGCAGCAGATCGCCGACGAGGTTGTACGGACGTACTCAATGCGTCAGCAGAGGAGTGCATCCGCTGGCGTGCAAGTTTCCACGCCCGGTGGCTCGTATGCGGTGTTGGCCGGGCCGGGGCTGTTAGATTCCCTCCCGCAACACCTGCACCAGCTCGGGCTAAGGGGTCGCGCCTGGCTCATCAGCGACACGACCGTGATGGCCTTGCATGGCGACCGCGTCCAGCAACTGCTGCGGGACCATGGACACACGGTGGAAGCGTACAGCATCCCCACCGGCGAGCAGTACAAAACACTGGACACTGTACGGGGCGCATACGATTGGCTGTTACGAGCCGGCGTTGAGCGTGGGGATGTGGTGCTGGCCTTGGGAGGCGGGGTCGTCGGCGATCTCGCGGGCTTTGTCGCCGCAACTGTTCTGCGCGGCATTGCCGTCATTCAGCTGCCGACAACCGTGCTGGCGACGGTTGATAGCGCCCTTGGCGGCAAAACCGGCGTTGATCATGCGGTTGGCAAAAATTTAATCGGCGCGTTTCATCAGCCACGGCTGGTGCTGGCCGACACCAATCTCCTGGCCACCCTACCATCCCCCGAGCGCGCAGCGGGCTGGGCGGAAGCGATCAAGCATGGCGTGATCGGCGATGCGGCCCTATTTGCCGACCTTCGGCAGTCGGCAGCCGATGTGCTGGCGTTGGAAGAGCCCATCACCGGCGAGCTGCTGCAGCGGGCGGCGGCCTATAAAGCACGTGTTGTGAGTGGCGACGAGCGCGAGCAAGGAACGCGCATATTGCTGAACTATGGCCACACCATCGGGCACGCGGTGGAGACCGAAAGCGCATACACCCTGCGCCATGGCGAGTGCGTCGCCATCGGGATGATGGCCGCAGGCGCTATCGCCCAGCGCTTGGGCCTGTTTAGCTCGGCGGCCCTCGCCGAACAGCAAGCGGTGCTTGAGCTGTTTGGCCTGCCGACTCGTCTGTCTGAGAGCATTGATATCGAGCAGGTAATGACGCGCATCGGCAGCGACAAAAAGGTACGCGCCAAACGCGTCCGCTGGGTATTGCCGACCGAAATTGGCGCGGCAACGATTCGTGACGACGTGCCGCTCGACCTGGTTATGGATGTGCTGTCCGATTTGCGGTAAGCACACGAACGGGGCGGACCCGTTAGGCCGCCCCGTATCAAACCTCATGATCGAGCGTATCGGAGCCCCAGTCGTCGTACGAGCGCGGGCGCTGAAACTCCTGCTCGGTGAGATAGTCCTGCAAAATCAGCGTGGCCGCGACCTCGTCGACCTCCCCGCGGCGCCGGTTTTTCTTACGCTTACCGCCGCGGGCTTCGATGATGCGTTCGGCCTCAACGCTGGTGAAGCGCTCATCCCGAAACACCAGCGGCACCGCAACAACCTGGCGCAGGGCATCGGCAAAGGCCGTCACGCGCTGCGCCTGCGGCCCATGCTCGCCCCGCAGGGTAAGGGGCAGCCCGACCAGAATCAGAACCGCCTCTTCGGCGTTGACGATGCGCTGAATCTCGGCCAGCGCCTGAGTTTGAGGCTCAGCCTGCACCACACCCACGGCGCGCACCACGATTCCGCTTGGATCACAGGCCGCCACCCCGATCCGTTTGTCGCCAACGTCGAGCGCAACCACGCGGCCGTTCATTGTGCGCTCGGCTCAGGCACATTGAACTGCACCTTGACATCGGTTGGCACCGGATCCCACTCAGCTGGCAGTTGGAAATCGCCAATCGCGCCGTTCGCTTGCAGCTGGTCCAGATAGGCTTGGGCTTCCGCTCGTGACTTGCCGGCAATCTGCGTACCAATCTCGTCTGCTAGCTCCGGCGGCACTTCCAGCGTTTGGGACTGCGGCACCACCAGAGCATCGACCATGATCCCTTGCTCCGCCCGCTGCCAGCTGGTAATCTGCACCTCTGCATCGGCTAAATCCGGGCGTTGCAGCTTGATCTGGTTGGCGACGGCGCGCTGGAGTTGCTGATCGATCGGCTGGTCGAGCGGACTGGCTAGCGCAGCGAAGGTTTCCGACACTTGCAGCGTAAACCTGCCGTCCTCGGTCACCTGACCAATCGGCGGGAACACCGAATAATCGCCCGGCTGCACATCCTTGAGCAGCTCCTCGGTCGGCGTGATTTCGGGCGTCGATGCGCTTTGGACGAGGGCAAAGCCTGGAAGCTGCTGTACCTGCGCCTGGAGCGATTGCACACCTTGCCCGTACAAACGGCTCAACGCTTGCGGCAACAGCTGCTCGACGTCGGCGGGCGACACAATTTGGACCGGCTGATTGTTGCCCCCGGCAAATGGCGCTGGTTGCGAGACGACGAGGGTGCCCGAGTAACCGGGGATTGTGGTAATGGTGCCCGCCGGAATGTTGCCTTCCGCGCCCGGATTACGCGCCACAAGCGTCGCCTCGCCCACGCCAAAGGTTATCCCGACATCCGTTGCCACCGCGGGCGGCACAGTGACAGTATCTTCGACCACAAAGCGGAGACCATTAACATCAATCTCGGTACCGCCGGCGATCGAGACAGCCTGGGATGACCGATTTCGCAGAGTGACCGTGCCACGGGCAAAGCCTATCGGCGCAACCGTGGAGCCAGCAGCCGTGCCTTGCAATGTAACCATGACGGGTGCGGTCAGCAACGCACCCTGCACGTTAATTGAGGCCGGGTCCGTCACGGGCTCGCGCACCAGCGGCACGACTTGACCGCTGAACTCTTCGGCCTCTGCCCGATTAATTGGAGCGGCGATCTGCAGGGTCGGGGCTGTGTTGAAGGCAGCGTTGAAGGCAGCGCGTGGGTCGATGGTGCCATTCAACGCATACAACACCAAGGCCCCCGCAACCAGCAGCAGCGCAATCAGCGCCAGGGCTTGGAGCATGAGATTCCGTGATTGCCGACGACGCGCATCTAACTCTTCGGCGGTGCGCTCAGGCCGCGCCATGCGCGGTCCCTCGTCCTCCTGTGGCACTTCCCGTTGCCGGCGGGCGCGGGCGGGAAAGTTGCCGAGCAATGCGCCAAAGATACTTGGCCGCGGCAGACGTTCACGCGGCTCAGCGACCGTCCGCTGCCGTTGACTCGGTGTTTGTCGTGGTGGCGGTGGTGGTGCATCCTGGCCAATGGTTGAGTCCAGATCGCCTAAAGCGGCTTCCCACTCATCGTCGTTCTGCGCCGGTCGCGGCACGCCAACATCACCCGCCACGTCGAACATCAACGCGCCCTGCTCGGATTGCTGCACGCGTGGCGGCTCCGCATCGGCCTGATCAAATTGGTCGAGCGCCGACAAAAAGTTATCGTCGCTAGCCGGCACTGGAGCGGGCGTGGCCGGTTGAGCAGGGCTTCGCCGGGGCGTAGTCGGGACTGGTGTCGGCGGCATCCGATTTGGACGCGACGCGGGTTGGGCGGGCGTGGGCGGCACGAGCGAAGTTGGTGGTTTCACAGCCGGTCGTGCGCCGGTCGGCCGGCGTGCAAGATCGCCAGGGCCGGGTGATGTTACGGTGCCACCCACGCTTACCACATCCAGCTTGGCGAAGCGGGCGGCATGGGTTGTTTTTTCATCCGACGTAAACAATGACACACGCACGCCAGCGGCTTTGGCCGCCTCGCGCAAGGTTTCATTGCCGGCAATGCTTTGCAGCGCCGTCGTGCCGTCAGGCACCAGCAACTCAACCCGCGGGGCTCCGGCCTCCTGCACCATGCGCGCAATCTCGTCAACCGTGCTGTTGGGCGTGATGGGAATGAGGAGCGGCGTGTCGTCGCGACCGATCTGGCCGAGAGACATGGATGAGGGCGAGCGGGGCGCCGGTCGTTGTCCGCCCCGCTCGTTTGAGGGTTTATTGCTCACGGCGTTCCTCGCTGTGCAAATCCGCAACCTGATAAGAACGTGACGGCAACGCCGTCCACACCTGCTCCGGCCTTTTGCCGCCCCAAAGCCTATCGCCAAACGCGCACACGGCAGGGAACGTTCGCGCTGGGCGGCACACCCCGCGACCTGTGCTACGCGTGCTGCTTGGCGAGCACGTCACCCACCTGCTGTAATGCCACGTCAAGCTTTGTGCTGTCACGCCCGCCGGCCTGCGCTACATCAGGCCGGCCACCACCACCGCCGCCCACAATCGGAGCCAGTCCTTTGACCAGATTGCCAGCATGATAGCCCTGCTTGACCAGATCGGGCGTGACCATCGCGAGCAACTGCGGCTTTTCGTTGAGCACCGTGCCCAGCACCACTACGCCGGAGCCCAGCTTATCGCGCAGCCAATCGCCCATCTCGCGCAGCTTGTCCATGCTGGGCGCTTCAACCCGAGCGGCGACGAGCGCAACACCGTTGTGCTCCGCTTTCCGTTCCAGCAGTGTTTGCAGATGGGCGCCGCTTTGTTGGCGGGCAAGCTTCCCAAGCTGCTGTTGTTGCTGCTTCAGCTGGCTCAACAGCTGCTCGACACGTTCGACCAGCTGAGAGGGCGTCGTACTCATGCGCTGGGCAAGGTCGCGCAGCAGGCCAAGCTGGCTATCAACATACGCTTCCGCGCCCCGCCCAGTGACCGCCTCGATCCGGCGCAAACCGGAACCGATCGAGCTTTCACCTAGGATGCGAAAGAAGCCGATCTGACCTGTTCGTTCGACATGCGTACCACCACACAGCTCACGGGAGCACATGGTTTCGGCAACAATGGTTTGCTCGGCCACCGCCCCGCCGTGCTCACGACCGCTCACCTCAACGCAGCCCACCGTGACGACCCGCACAATGTCGCCATACTTTTCGCCAAAGAGCGCCATCGCTCCCACCTGTTTCGCCGCCGCAAGCGGCATCTCGGCCGGCGAAACCTCGGTATCGGCCCGAATCCAGGCATTGACACGGCCTTCAATCTCACGCAGCTCGTCGGGTGTTACTGCCTGGGGATGGCCAAAGTCGAAGCGAAGCCGCTCGGGCGCCACCAGCGAGCCGGCTTGCTCGGCGTGCTCGCCCAGCACATCGCGCAGCGCGCGGTGCAGCAGGTGCGTGGCGGTATGGTTGCGCATGATATCCTGGCGGCGCTCGGCATCGACCACAAGCTGAGCTTCCTGGCCAACTGCGACAACGCCACGCTCAACCGTACCGGTGTGGACGAAGAGCCCGGACACCGGCTTTTGCACATCCGTCACCCGCACGGCGCCCTGCGGCCCCACAAGCACGCCCGTATCCCCGACTTGACCGCCGCTCTCGCCGTAGAAGCAGGTACGATCCAGCACAATTTGAACGGACTCGCCTTCGGTTGCCTGTTGCTCCAGGTCGCCTGCCACCGCAATCGCCAGGACCTGCCCGGTTGTTTGCAGCTCGGTGTAACCCACAAATGTGGTTGGGGGCAGCTCCGCTTCCGTCCACAGCTCGGCTTGGGCGCCGCGCTTGAACTGCGCTGCATCGCGGCCCCGCTGGCGTTGGGCTTGGCGTGCACGAAGGTAGCCGTCCTCGTCAACGCCCAGGTTGCGCTCCGCCAAAATCTTCGCCGTTAGGTCGAGCGGAAAGCCATAGGTATCGTGCAGCCGGAACGCGTCTTCGCCCCGCATGATCGTTTGGCCCGCGCGCTGCATGGCCGCAACAATTGTTTCAAGCTGCTCCAAACCGCTTTGAAGGGTCCGGCCGAAGCCCTCTTCTTCCGTGGTAATAACCTGCTTGATATAGTCGGCTTTGGCGCTCAGCTCCGGGTAGACGTCGGCCATGCCTTCGATCACCACGGCCGCCGTTTCGGCCAGAAAGGGTTTGGTCAAGCCCAGCGTCTGACCCTGGTACGCCGCACGGCGTAAAATGCGGCGGAGCACATAGTTCCGGCCTTCATTGCCGGGCCGCACGCCATCCGCGATCAAGAATGCACACGCCCGCGAATGGTCCGCAATGGCATGATACGGCGCCCGGTTCGCCATGTAATGCTCACGGCCCTGCCCCATCAACGCAGTCAGGCGGTCAATAATGGGCGCGAACAGATCGGTCTCGTAGTTGTTGCGCACGCCCTGCAACACCGCGACCAGCCGCTCAAAGCCCATGCCGGTATCGATCGAGGGCTTGGGCAAGGGCGTTAACCGACCCTGGGCATCCCGGTCGTACTGCATGAAGACCAGATTCCAGATCTCCATGTAGTCGTCATCGTCACTGTTAACGCCTTCCGGCACCTGGTTGGCAACGTCGTCGCCCTGGTAGTAGTGGATTTCGGAGCACGGGCCGCAGGGGCCGGTATCCCCCATCGACCAGAAATTATCTTTGGCGCCGAAGCGCAAAATACGCTCGGGCGCAACGCCAACTGCTTGCCACAGCCGCTCGGCCTCCTCGTCCGGGGGCACCTTGTCGTCGCCCTCGAAGACCGTCACCCACAGCCGCTCTTTGGGCAGCTTGAGCTCATTGGTTAGCAGATCCCACGCAAAAGCAATCGCATCTTTTTTGAAATAATCGCCGAACGAAAAGTTGCCGAGCATCTCGAAAAAAGTGTGGTGCCGTGGCGATGGGCCGACATTTTCAAGGTCGTTATGTTTGCCGGACACGCGCATACATTTTTGGGCCGTGGTAGCCATGGTGTAGGGCCGCTGCTCCAGCCCAACAAAGGTTTCCACAAACTGCACCATGCCGGCATTGGTGAACAGCAGCGTTGGATTATTGGCCGGCACAAGCGGCGCCGAAGGTACAATTTCGTGATCATTACGGGCAAAGTAGTGCAGAAATGTTTGACGTATATCCGAGCTTTTCATCTAACGCTCCTGTCCATGTTGCGGCATTGTACACAATGCGATTTGGGGCCGTCAACAGTTTTAGCTGCAGCGTGGCCGAGACTCGTTTTTTATTATACCGCACGTCCCACCCGCACCTAAGACATCTGTTCGCAGCACTCTAAGCAGAAACGTATGCACGAACTGCCACGACGTGGTACAGTTTAACCATCCCCATGTAGCAACCAGTGGAGGTTCCATGTTCGCAAGAATCACAGCTCATTCGCTGCGTCGGGCAGGCAGCATCCTGCTGCTAGCCAGCGTGCTCAGCGCATGTTCGGCGGTGCAGTCGATCGACACCCCGGCCGAAAACGGTGCGAGTGCGGTGGCCCAAGCCAGTGCCGCGCCGTCGGCAAGCGCGTCCGCGGCTGCGATTGCCGCTTCCAGCACCCAAGCCAGCGTCGCACCTTCAGCAGCCGAGTCACCGGTTGCCAACACCACAGATGAACAAGCGATCATCGCGTCCATTCAGGAAACGCTGGACCTGTACGCCAAAGCCTACAACGACAACGATCCTTCCCTGTTGGCCCAGGTCGTCGATCCCAAGAACGGGCCCATGAAACGCTATGTGCAGACCCGCTTCGAGAACTACCAGGAGTCGATCTTTGGCGGCCAGGGCGGCTTTGAATACACCGTCACGGAGGTCGAGCCGCACGAGTCTGGCTTTATCATTGCAACCATCGAGCGGAGCGGCCTGCAGGCTAAGTGGACCTTTCGCGAGGTCAACGGACGCTGGCTGATGTCGGAGCCGAACGAGAAGCAGCTCGGCGAGCGCCAAAAGGTGGAAAGTGAACACTTCACCTTCTACATGTACCCATGGACCAAAGACGTCAACGAAAAGCTGATGCAGCAGATGGACGTAGCGCGCGAACAAGTGCTTGAAAAGCTCGGCAAGGTGCCCGACCTCAAGGCAAACGTGTATATCAAGCCGACCTTTGGCGTTGGCGCGGTAACCAGTCCTAACACATTGGCCTTTTATGATCGCAACTCACGGGCAGGCGACCGGATCGTGATCGCAGCGCCCAACTCCTACGTCTTTCCGTTCTATGATGCCTCGGCCGGTTGGGAAGGTGACCTCCAAACAACGCTCACCCATGAGTACACGCATCTGGTCAATAACCGCAGCTTCACTCCAATCTCCCGCATGAGCGACTGGATGGTGGAAGGCTTAGCCGAATATGTTTCCGACCCCACTTCAGCTCGGTCGCGTGGCGTGCCCGCCGCGGTAGCTTCCGACCAGATCATCCCGATCATGGACACCAGCGGCCAGGTGAACAAACAGGATCTGGAGCACCTGACCATTCTTGAGCAGGATGTGGGCTTGGCCTATGGCTTTGCCTTCACACTGGTGGAATTCATCAACGACAAGCACGGCGGCATGGATGGCTTTTGGAAATTGGTGCAAAGCTATGACCAGAAGCAAAATCTACCGGCCGCGATTCAAGAAGCGTATGGCATCAGCTACGAGCAGTTCGATCAAGAATGGCGCGCCTGGCTGGAAGAAAACTACGGTTAAACAAAGGCTAGCAGCGCCCAGCCCCGCTTTATGGAAGCGGGGCTTGTTTTATGCCATTGGCATTCCAGAAGCACCTTTTATGGACGCACATTTCGCAGGCCTGCTGGGAAGGCCCGGCTATGCTATAATACGCGATTGCATTATGGAAAATGTACGTGCGGCGACGGGCTGGAAACTAACTCACACGCATAGATACTAACTCACACGCATAGATGTAGTTAGCGCTCCGCCCGCTTAGGTGTTAGCGATGCCAACATACCATATCTGGACTGTCGGTTGCCAGATGAACATTTCGGACTCGGAGCGGCTGGAAGCGGCGCTGCAGCGCGTCGGCTACTCACCTGTGGATCGGGCTGAGGAAGCCGATTTTGTTGTGCTGAACTCGTGCAGCGTGCGCGAAAGCGCGGAAGAGCGCATCACCGGCAAGCTGGGGTCTCTGGCGCATCTTAAAAAATCAAAGCCTGATACACAAATTGTGCTGTGGGGCTGCATGGTCGGCCCGGATAACCAGTCGATCTTCAAAGACAAGCTGCCCATGGTGGATCATTTCGTGTCGCCCAGCGCGGTGGACGAGGTGATCGCGCGGGTGCCGAATCCGGTCTACTCGTTTGACGAGCCGGTGCTGCCGATCGCGGACGCGCTGCATCCGCCGGTCAGTGTGCACGTGCCGATCATCTATGGCTGCAACATGAGCTGCGCCTACTGCGTGATCCCGCTGCGGCGCGGCCGTGAGCGTTCGCGGCCAATGGCGGAGATCTTGGAAGAGTGTCGGCGGGTGGTTGCCCGCGGTGCCAAGGAAATTACGCTGCTGGGACAGATCGTGGATGCCTACGGCCACGATCTGCCGGGCCGACCCGATCTTGCGGATCTGGTCGAAGCCGTGCATGACACGCCGGGGCTGGTTCGGCTGCGCTTCCTGACCTCGCATCCGGCCTGGATGACCCAAAAGCTGATCGACACGGTAGCGCGGCTGCCCAAGTGCATGCCCGAGATTAATCTGCCGATCCAGGCTGGCCATAACGAGATTTTGAAGCGGATGAAGCGCGGCTATACCGTTGAACGCTACAAGGACCTGATCGGCCGGATCCGCGCCGCCATCCCGCATGTTTCGATGACGACCGACATCATTGTCGGCCATCCGGGCGAGACCGACGAGCATTTCAAGGCCACACTGGACCTGATCAACGAGGTGCGCTTCGGCAAAGTGCATATCGCGGCGTTTTCGTCGCGGCCGGGCACCACCGCGGCCGATATGGAGCTGGACGAGGCGCTGGCGGTACCATATTGGAAAAAGCAGCTGCGCCGGGTTGAGCTGGAAAAGGCGCAAACCGCGGTTGTGACTGAGATCAATCAGCGCCTGCTGGGCAAAACCGTCGAAGTCTTGGTCGAAAGCCAAGCCAAAGGCAACTGGCGCGGCCGTACCGGCCAAAACCAGCTGGTGTACTTCGCGGATGATGCCGACTGGACGGGACGCTTGGCCCACGTAGCGATCACGCGCACCGGTCCATGGTCCTTGAGTGGGCATCTGGCAGGCACAGCACCAAAGTCTGTGGATCAAGTGGTGACTCAGACACGGGCTGCAGACGTGATTCCGTTGGAAGTAATTTGATAAAAGGGGAACGAGCTTGACGAAGCAAGATGAACGGATGCGGCTACGCAAGCGGCTGGTCGAGCGCGCCATTGAACACGCGTCCAGCAACGAGTGGGACGAAGCGATCAACGATAATTTGCGGCTGCTCGAGCTGGGCGTGGATGCCAGCGCGCTCAACCGCCTCGGCAAAGCCTATCTTGAGCTGGGCCAGTATGACCGCGCCCTGGAATATTATCGCGAGTCGCTGCAGGTCAACCGCTCGAACGTGGTCGCCCAGAAAAATGTAGCCCGCCTGGAACAGCTGCAAGGGTTGGAAGGCGGCGGTGTGCGGGCGACGATCCGGGAGCACGCCGACCCGCAAATTTTTATTGTGGAGACCGGCAAGACCGCGCTTACCACGTTGACAAAGCTGCCGCCGAGTGACATTATCGTGCGCTTGACGACCGGCGAGCGGCTGGAAATCCAGAACGACGGCAAGGATGTGTGGCTGACCGACGGCGAGGGCCGAACCATTGGCTACCTTGAGCCGCATTTGGCACAGCGCCTGATCGATATGATGCGGGGCGGGAACCGCTACGCGGCCGTGGTGGCGAACCTTGATGCCGGCGGCGTTAAGGCGCTGATCCGCGAAATTTATCAGTCGCCCAATCAACGCACGCTGGTCTCGTTCCCGGGCAAGCTGGGCGGCGACATCGCCCACTTCCGCACGTATGTCCGCGACGTGCCGACGCGCTACGAGCTCGACAGCGACGAGCTGACCGAGGACGAAGAGCTGACCGAAGAGGAAGTCGGCGACGAGGGCGATGAGGATTTCTTCCGCGGAACGGCGACGAACGAGGAAGAAGAAGTTGGGCTTGAAGAGATCGAGGCCGACCTTAACACCGACGACGACGACGACGACGAAAGCTAGCACTGTCCCCGCGACGTACACGGACGCGCTCGCAGGGAGCGCGTCCGTTTTTTGTTCCGATACGTTGTAGCCGTGGGGCTAAAGCCCCAGTGTTCAGCCCACTTCTAATACAAGAACATTGGCTTGCCCAGCACGTGGGAAACGCGTGGCCGGTACGTCTCGGTGTCGTACAGCTCGGGTACATCGACCCGCTTGGAGCCGTGCATCATCGTGTCCACGGGCACGGTGGTGTAGGCGCCATTTTGCAGGGCGACCATCCGGCCACTGTGGCCCTGCAGCACTTGATCGACGGCGAGATTGGCGTACGAGATCGCAACCATGCGGTCGAGCGAATCGGGCGCGCCGGCACGCATCAGATAGGCAAGCTGCTGGTGCACAATGTCTACACCGGTGATGCGTTTGATCGCCTCGCCCGTGATCATGCCGATGCCGCCGAGCTTTTTGTGGCCATACGCATCTTCCTGGCCATACTCGACAATTTGACCACCCTGCATCGACGCGCCCTCTGAGATCACGCAGATCGAATAATCGGACGGATTGCGGCGCCTGTCGTCGACCAGAAATTGCGCCAACCGCTCGACGTCGAAGGGCACCTCGCTGATCACGGCTCGGTCTACGTCGGCCAGGTAGGCCGAGATCAAGGCGGTCTCGCCGGAGTTACGGCCAAACAACTCGATCACCGCGATCCGCTCGTGCGAGCCCGTCGGGGTCCGCAGCGCGTTGATAAACTCAACCGAACGCGTGACGGCGGTCGAAAAGCCGATGCAGTAGTCGGTCCCAAAGACGTCGTTATCCATGGTCTTGGGAATCGCGACCACCCGAACGCCTTCCTGATGCATCCGCACCGCATAGCTGAGCGTGTCATCGCCGCCAATCGGAATCAGCGTATCGATGCCAAGATGTTCGAGCACCTCGAGCACATGGGGTGTGCAGTCGGTGTGCTGCTTGCCTTCGGGGATCGGAAAGCGATCTCGCAAAAAGGCCGGCATCATCCCCGGCCGCACTCGGCCAGGATTGGTACGGGACGTATGGAGATGCGTGCCGCCGTAGCGGTCGATAGTGCGCACCTGAGTGGGCGTTAGCGGCTGGATCCATTCTTCCCGATCGCTCTCGTCGTCAAGGTTGTAATTCAGCAGACCGCCCCAGCCCCGCCGAATACCCACGACATCGATTCCGGCCGCCGCCGCTCGGTTAACAACCGCCTTGATACACGGATTAAGCCCTGGAACATCCCCGCCGCCGGTTAGAATACCAATCTTCACTGCTCAAACTCCTTCCGTTGTCGCCCCAGGGCGTAGCCCACGCCACGGTTTGACAAATTGTTAAAGCACGCGGCGTCATTGCCTCCTGGCACCAGCATTGTGCGAGTCTACGATTATACGGGCGACTATGGGCGCTCGCCGCGGGTTCTGGCACTGTTACGCGTGAATCAAACAATGCAGCCTAGGTTGCTCCGCAGGGCAACACATCCTTAACGATCAGTTGGACGCGGCGCTTGCCCAGATACTCGTTGGTAGACAACGTGTAGGCCACATCTACCCGTGGGTTGTGCGCAAACGCTTCAAGACGCTCCGCGTGGCGCCACCATAGGGCATCGACCGCGGTCTGACCGTCAAACAACCGGAGCTTGAGGTGCTGCCGCTCCCGGCCCAGCGTCCGCGCATCGATCACTCGCACGCCGCGGGAAACCCAGACCGGCTCGGGATTGCCATGGCCATACGGTTCCAGCTGGGCGATCTGATCGATCAGCTCCAGCGAATGTTGTCCCAGGCGCAGCTCGGCATCGTACATCAGCCGGGGAATCAACAGGTCGTCGGCCAAATCACGGGCGGCGATCGCATTGAGGCGTGCTTCCAGCTCCGGCAGATGGGCGTTACTGATCGTAAAGCCGGCAGCCATGGTATGCCCGCCGAACTTTTGGAACAGGTGACCAACTTCGGTCAAGACATCGATGATCGAAAAGCCGACGATGGAACGTCCCGAGCCACGGCTGGTTAGCTCGCCCCGCTCAAGCAGCAGTACCGGACGGCAAAAGGTTTCCACCAGCCGCGCCGCCACCAGCCCAACCACGCCCGCCGGAAAGTCCGACCCATCCAGGATAATCACGCGTTGCTCATGCTTGCCGCTCGCGACGGCTAGCTCATGCGCCGCCCGCTGCACATCTTTGGTCAACGTTTGACGCTGCAGGTTGATCGTGTTGAGCTCATCGGCAAGCCTGCGGGCTTCCGGCTCCGTGCTCGCAAGGAGGAGCTCATAGGCCCTGATCGCATCGTCGAGCCGACCGGCCGCGTTGATGCGCGGACCCAACGTGAATCCGATAGTCCGCGCATCGACCGGCCGCCGCGCGGCAGCAGCGTCGATCAGCGCATTAATGCCCGGTCGTTCGGTGGTGTTGAGCGCCACCAGCCCATGCTTGACCAGCACCCGATTTTCGCCGTCCAGGGGAGCCATGTCGGTAACAGTGCCCAGCGCCACGACGTCGAGCAGGTCGCGTCCTTTCAAGCCTGAACGGAGGCCAGCCCGATGCAATGCCTGGGTCAGTTTGTAGGCAACGCCAACTCCCGCCAGCATTTTATACGGATAGGCACAGCCATCGCGCTTGGGATTGATCAGGGCGTAGGCTTGGGGCAGAACGGCGGGCGGCGTGTGATGGTCGAGCACAATCACGTCGAGACCGAGTGCCTGTGCCCGTGCAATTTCGGCGGCATTGGAAATGCCGCAATCCACGGTGATCAGCAGCTGCGCCTGCCGCGCCAGGGCCTCGACGGCCTGCATGTTCAGGCCGTACCCTTCTTCCAAACGCTTGGGAATATAGGGCAGCACCTCAAGGCCGAACGCCGATAACGCCTGCTTCAGCAGCGCGACGCCGGTCACGCCATCGGTGTCGAAATCACCATAAACCGCGACAGTTTCTTGCTGCTCAATGGCAAGGCGAATGCGCGCCACGGCGCGCTCCATATCACGCAGCGCAAACGCATCGTGGAGCATCGCGTACTCGGCAGCCAGAAACGGCCGAGCTTGAGCCGGATCGGTGATGTTGCGATTCCAAAGCAGCTGTCCAACCAATGGTGAAACATCAGCTGGCAGCTCATGGATATAGGTAGTGGGTGCGGCCGCGCGCGGAACCCAACGAGCACGTGGTGGCATGATTTCCTCGAGGCATATGCTAGCAGGGATTATAGAGCAGCGAGGGTCGCTGTCAACCTGCGCCAGCACTAGCTGCGCTCCACCATTTGGCAGCTAGCAGCGGGAGCACACGTGATGGTCCCGACACTACCTTTGTCGGGCAGCAATCAGGGCCGGGGCGCGTAGATGATCAGCGTGTCTTTGAACTTGACGGTGTATGCGTCTTTGACCGCTTGCAGCATCTCGGGCGTCCAGCGCGCTGACGGATCAATCAGCCCGTCTTCGAAAACATTGATCGGTAGAATAATGGCGCTGTAGCGTTTGGCGCGAATGTCCGCAACGAATTGGCGTTGATCCCATAAACCAAGCACGGCAGCCGGGCCCATGGCAGCCGGATCGTCGTAGAAGAGCGGCCTTCCCGCGGCGTAAACCAGCCCAACATCGTCCGCCAACACCTCGCCCGGCGTGGCACGAACGTAGTCAATATAGCGTGAGTAGCGCAGATCGGGCTGGAAATCGCCCGCAAACCAGGGCAGGGGCACGCGCCAAAACAATAGTTGGGTCCCTATCAACACCGGCGCTAGCACCCGCAACGTGCCTCCGGACATCATACCGAGGCCAACCGCTTGGCCACCCGCCAGCACGAGCGCAACGCCCGTTTCGAGCAGATGATTATGGTGTGACCCGACCACGCCTGCCCCGATCAGCGAGGCGGGCGCCCAGAGCAGGTAGGCATTAATGACCGTCGGCTGCCGACGGCACACGACTAAGCCGATCAAGCCGAGCACGAGCAGCGGCCACATGTCCCGGAGCTGGCTGGCCAGCTTCCAGAAGCGGTCACCCGACCATTGGAGCTTGTGTAGCACCCAGATATGATAGGTGTACTGGCCATGCGTTACAAGGTCAAGCAGCAACCAGGTGCCGGCCAACAGCAGCAGATACAGCAAGCCCCAGCGCACTGCCAGGCGCCAATCATGTAACATCAAAAAGGTAGCAGCTGCCAGTGGCCCGCCAAGCAGCGTTTGTTTGGTGAAATGGGCCAAAACAAAGGCGGAGGCAGCGGCAACCAAGGTAGCGGAAGGCAGTTTCCAGGAGCGGCGAGCCGTTCCACGACCATCCGCAATAGCGGGCTCGCCGGGCCAGCGTGCGACAAGCCACAGGCCGGCGATGGTCAAGGCGAGTCCGACCATGTCCGGCTTGATCCGCATCGCCCACAGCTGAACCGGCGCAAAAGCAAGAATCAGAACGGCAGAGGAGACGCCGCCTTGCTTCGACCCTGTCACGCGCCGCACCAAGCCAAAGCCGCAAACAGCCACCAGCAGTGCGGCTACCAGCGAAATTACTCGGCCAGCCCAGAAAAGGTGAGGGGTCGTCGAGGGCCCGAAGACGGCCAGCAACACAGGATGCAGCGGCGGATACGGAGCCGACACGAAGTACGAGGGCACAACCGGAAGATACAAGCCCAGGCTATTCCGCAGCAGCGCCGCCTCCCACAAGGCCATACCTTCCTGCCCATCCAGGGGCGCGGCATAACGCAGGGCTAGCAGCACGTATTCCACCCCACGGAGCAGAGCCCAAGATCCGCAGGCCAAGGCCAGCCATACACTGAGTACGAGCGGCAGGCGCGGTAAGGTGAGTTGTCGCGTGTGGGAACGGGTTCGAAACGTCATAAGCGATTACGCAGGTCCTGCAGTGCATCCTGAAATTGTTGCAAAATGTCGCCTAGTGGGGGCTGGCTCAGGTCGATGTCGATCGGGATGTCGGTTTGAATCGGGATGTCGGCCTTGAAAGGCAGCTGCCTGTAGATCGGCACCTCGATCGTATCTGTGATCGGCACCGTCATGTCGAGCGGCACTGTAATCGGCACGGGACCAAGCGGGGTGTCGATCGGCAGAGTCACCGTCTCCTTGATCGGCACGCTTATGTTGATCGGCACGGTTACCGTTTCGCTAATGGCGATGGTGGTATCGATTGAAAAGGTTTGGTCAACCGGAAAATCGTAGCGGACCTTTTGCTGGCGAACTTGGGCCAGCTGTTGAGAGCTAATATCAAGCTGCCGCTGCAGGGTGCCACGCACGCGTATCAGCGCGCCGATCGTGAGCGCGTGCAGCAGGAGCGACAACAGAATAAACACGATCAGCACCGTGGTAATGATGTTGCTGCGCACCCAGACGCGCGCTAGGCTCAAGGATTGCGTCCGCCGTTCAGATGCCATGCGTTCCCACCTCCGGACTAGGGCTCGGCCGTACGAAGGCGGTAGTTTACCCTAACCCCTGCCGATAGACCAATTTCGGGGCCACCAATCAGGCTGCGCTTAGGCTCGGCATCAAAAAGCGAGGGCGCTTGTCAGCGCCCTCGCTCCGGCCAGCCCCGAAATTTACAATGCCCGCGCGAATGCTATGCCCCGTATCGCCGCATCTCCACTCCACAACTGCTGCCAATTACGACCGCGATCGGCACTGAACCATAGCTCCCCACCCTGTGTTCCGGCAAATGCTTGGTCCACAAAGCGCGGCGGTGAGACTAACACCGCTGCACGCTCCGGCCCCGGCACCTCTGAGAGCGAATAGCAGGCGTCCTCGGAGCGCAACAATGTGCCCTCGGTACCGATCAGCAGCACCTCGGAACCGCCGCGCAACGTCAACAGAGCTCCGGTTGGCCGCGATGCCAGCCGTTGCGTCCCCAGCGGCGTTACCAGCGAGGTTTGGTTCACAATATACAACGTATGAGGCTCAGCCGCACTCGGCACCAACCCCCGCACATGCGGCACATGAATCGCCCGCGGCACCCACCCTTCCGGCGTACGCTGGCAAACCGTGCCATCAGCCCCAACCGACAGCAGCGTGTCGTCGCTGCCCACGACGATCTGCACCACCGGTCCAGCAAACGCATCAGCGGCTTGCCAGGTTGTGCCGTCCGCACTCGACAGCACCAATCCACGCTCGGTGCCCGCGTACACAACGCCGGCTTGGTCGAATGCCAACGTTCGGACGGGCTGGGCATCGACGACGGTCCAGCTCTGGCCGCCATTGGCTGAGCGGGATACGCCCTGCACAGTTGCGGCATAGACGAGCAGCGGATCGAGCGGCGACGCCACAACCGCGCGCACATCTTGCCCTTGCAGCGCGCGCCCCACTTCGCGCCACCGGTCGCTCTTGCCAGGATTAGCAAGCTGGATCAAGCCATCTGTCGTCGCGACATATAAAATTCGTGCTTCAGCCATAACCACCTACGAGCAATACGCTCCTGCTGCTTCGGCTCCGGTGCTAGTTGCTCAGCGCTAGTTGCTCGCGATACTGCGGTGACACGCTGCGCAGCCGCTCGATCATACCGGGCAACTTGTCAAGCACGTAATCAACGTCGGCATGGGTCGTGTCCTTCCCAACGGTCAGGCGAATGCTGCCGTGGGCCTGATCGGCGTCCAAACCCAGGGCCATCAGCACATGCGATGGATTGAGCGAGCCGCTGGCACAGGCCGAGCCAGACGAAGCGCACACGCCCGCCTGATCAAGCAGCAGCAGAATGCTCTCGCCTTCGGTATAAGCAAAGCTAAGATTGGCATTGTTCGCCAGCCGCTGCGTCCGATGCCCGTTGAGCCGTGTAAAAGGCACGCGCTCCAACAGCTCGTCGATCAACCGATCCCGTAACGCCGTGCAGTGGGCGACATAGCTGGAGCGCCGCTCTTCCGCCCGCTGCAAGGCTGTCGCAAACCCGACAATTCCGGGCACATTCTCGGTGCCGGCACGCCGCCGCCGCTCCTGCCCACCGCCACTGATCTGCGGCAACAGCTGCACGCCGCGCCGGACATACAACGCGCCCACGCCCTTGGGCCCGTAGAACTTATGCGCCGTCAACGACAGCAGATCGACGTTGAGCGCCTGGACATCCAACGACAGCGCGCCGGCCGCCTGAACGGCATCCGTATGAAACAGAACGCCCCGCTCGCGACAGATCCCGCCGATTTCGGCAATCGGCTGAATCGCGCCGATCTCGTTGTTGGCGTACATGATCGACACCAGCACCGTGTCGGGCCGAACTGCGGCGCGTACATCTGCGGGTGACACAAGGCCGGCACCGTCGATGGGCAGCACCGTGACCTCGAAGCCAAATGCCTTCAGGTAATCGCAGGCATGGAGCACGGCGTGATGCTCAAGCGCACTGGTAATGATATGCTGCCCTTTGCCAGCTTCACGCGCCGCAAAAGCAACACCTTTGATGGCTAAATTATCCGACTCCGAGCCGCCGCCCAGAAAAATAAGCTCCTTGGGCGAGCAGCGCAGCACTTCAGCCGTCAGCGACCGAGCATCGTCCAAGGCTTGGAGCGCAGAGCGGCCCAAACGGTAGATGCTGGACGGATTACCAAAGCATTCGGTGAAGTATGGCAACATCGCATCGACCACCGCAGGGTCAGTCGGGGTGGTGGCGGCGTGATCAAAATACAGCGTGCGCTCAATCATGTATCTCTCCAGTTTCACTCGCTATTGTACCCCAATCAGGCAACAGGCAACAGGCAACAGGCAACTGCTGTTGGGTAACTTACTTGTCTACATTCGATCAGAAAAGGCTGAAGCCTGAAACCTAAAGCCTGAAGCCTATTTACCTGAAACCTGAAGCCTACATGCTATAATTCCCGTCTGTATGGAGGATCATATGGAGTATGAAGCGGTCATCGGGCTGGAAGTTCACGCCCAAGTCTTGACCGACTCGAAAATGTTTTGTGGCTGCAGCGCCGATTACGCCAACGCCGCGCCGAATACGCATGTGTGTCCGGTCTGTTTGGGATTGCCAGGCTCGCTGCCGGTGATGAATCAGCGCGCCATTGAGATGATCGCGATGGCCGGCCTTGCGCTTAACTGTTCCATCAACCATGATACGTTTTTTGATCGCAAGAATTATTTTTATGTCGACCTGCCGTCGTCGTATCAGCGCAGCCAGTACGACCATCCGATCAGCACGGCTGGCTGGCTTGACATAGAGACCAGCACGGGCACCAGGCGGATCGGCGTTACCCGCGCACATATGGAAGAAGATACCGGCAAGCTGACGCACGGCGGAGACGGCTCCCTGGTGGACTACAACCGGTCGGGCGTACCCCTGATGGAGGTGGTCAGCGAGCCGGACATTCGCTCGTCCGAGGAAGCCAAGCTGTATTGCGCCAAGATGCGGCAATTGCTGGTCTGGATTGGCGTGAACAGCGGCAACCTGGACGAGGGTGCGATGCGCTTCGACGTCAATGTGTCGGTGCGGCCTAGGGGCACGACCGCTTTTGGCACCAAGATCGAGATCAAGAATCTGAACTCGATCCGCTCCGTTGAGCGCGCGCTGATCTATGAGATCGAGCGGCAAACCAAGGTACTGGCGAGTGGCCAAACGCTGCAACAAGAAACGCGTGGGTGGGACGAAGATAAAGGCATAACGGAGCCGCAGCGCTCCAAGGAGCTCGCGCACGATTATCGCTACTTCCCCGAGCCGGACCTGCCGCCGCTGGCCATCTCCGAGGACTGGACGACAGCGCGACGGGCCGAGTTGCCGGAGTTGCCGGATGCACGGCGCCAGCGCTTTGAACGCGAGTACGCCTTGTCGGCCCAGGATGCTGCCTTGCTGACCAGTGAGCGGTCGGTGGCCGAGTACTTTGAACAGGCGGTCACCGCCGGGCAAGGCCAGCCAGCCAAAGCGATTGCTAATTGGATCACCGGCGAGCTGTTCCGCCTGCTGAACGATAGTGGGGAAACGATTGGAGTGGTAGCGGCACGCCTCCAACCGGCGTTTATTGGCGAGCTGTTGGGCTTGATCAAGGGCGGCACGATTAACGGCCCGACCGCTAAGCTGGTTTTTGAGGAGAGCTTTCGGACCGGCAGCAATCCAACGTCGATTGTGGATGCCAAAGGCTGGCGACAGATCAGCGATACCAGCGCGGTGCGTCAGTTTGCCGAGCAAGCCGTGGATGCCAATCCAAAGGTCGTCAACGATTATCGGGCGGGCAAGACCCAGGCGATCAAGTTTTTGGTTGGCCAAGTCATGAAAGCCAGCAAAGGTCAGGCCAATCCGCAGCTCGCGGAGCAGGCGCTGCACGAGGTATTGGATGCCTAAGCGGTAGGACCAAGCCAAGCCGGCCCAGTGCGCAAGGCTGAGTGCCAGGCCGCAGCGGTACCCCAACATGTGGACGGAGCGCCAGATGTTGAGGTACCGCTTTGATTTATGCTCCACTTGGCGTCGTTGGCGACGTTCGCACGTCCGGATGACCATATCCCCTGATGGAGCTGTTCAAAATGGATCAGGGGGCGGGGATTATCACCTGTTCAACGTAGCTGCCCAACAGCGGGGAACATTATCACCATGCGTATAAGGCGACTGTAATAGGCTTATCATGCATTGCAGACATTCCTTCTGGTAATCTGGCGCAGATGTGAGAGCCAATGATTAACCAAAGGGAGTTTTGTGGATACCCCTCTCGTTCGTAAGCATCCAGTGTCAGTGCAGCCCCCATCATCGTTGCGTCGGCGAATGGAACGGCTGGCGGTCGCGGCGGCGACAGGGAGCGCGCTTCTGGTTGTGACGTTATCGGCGCTGCACCTCCTTGCACCGCAACGAAGCGGCATCCTGGCTCTAACCCAGATTTTCGCCCCGTATCTGTTCCTCGTGCTCGTGCCGCTGATGCCTTTGGTATTCTGCAAGCAAACCCGACTGCTGCGCTTTGCGCTGGCGATGTGCATCGTCGTTTTCGGCGTGCGCTTCGGCACCAATTTGGTTTCGTGGCCGCCAAAGGCAACGCCGAACGTTCCACACATTTCCGTCCTCAGCTGGAACACGTATGTCGACAACAGGGACACAGCCATGCTCACCAACACGCTTGTCGATTCTGCGGCTGGTGTAGTGGCCTTGCAAGAGTTTACCCATACACAGAGCGACGCTATTCATAGTGACGCAGAGCTCAACCGGCTGTATCCTTGGCAGATCTTGGTGCCTGGGGGTACGGATGGCATGGGCCTGTTAAGCAGCTATCCGATTTTAGAGCAGGGTCGGCTGGACAATCCGAATCTGCCCGATGCGAATCCCATCCTGTGGGCGCGGCTTGATGTTGGTGGCGGCCGTACGCTGCTGGTGATCAACGCTCATCCACGGCCAGGTCGGATCGGCTTTATGGGTAAATTGCCCGTGCCAAACGACTTCGAGCCAAGCACGCGTGACGCCGAGATTCGGTACATACGGGAGTTTGTCGCGCCAAGGCTGGTCCAGGGTGAACCATTGCTCCTGATGGGTGACTTCAACCTTACCGATCAAGAGTCGGCATATCGTGAGCTTGTGGCTGGCTTACAAGATGCTCATGCCGCAGCTGGAGTAGGCATGGGCAACACATGGCGGCCATCCCGCATTATGCAGTACGGCTTCGCGCTGTTACGGATCGACTATCTGTTGAGCAGTCCACAGCTACGCCCACGTGCTACGACCACGGATTGCACTCCACGGGGCGGCGATCATTGCATTGTGCAGAGTGTGTTCGAGCTTCAGTAACGGCAAAACGAGCACACAAAACGGTACATGTAAACGTGTATGGCCGCTACCCACAGCTGCATTAGGTTAACTCGGCTAGCTGGCGCACGGTGTCCAAGGTATCGATTTCGGCGGCCGGCTTGTCTTTACGCCAACGGATGATGCGCGGAAAACGGAGCGCGTAGCCGCTCTTGTGCCGTGGCGACGGCTGAACACTGTCAAATGCGACCTCGAAGACGATCTGCGGCTCGACCAGCTTGACGCGGCCGAAATCGCGGACGGTATGAGCGGTAAACCAATCGGTAAGCTCCTGCACCTCAGGATCGGTCAGGCCGCTGTAGGCCTTGCCCACATTCAGCAGCTCCGGATCGTCCGCCGAGCGCCGTACGGCAAAGGTATAGTCGCTCAGAAAGCGCCGCCGATGGCCATTCCCCACTTCAGCCGCCGTCACAACCACGTCCAGCGTCGCCAACGCCTTTTTAACCTTGAGCCATTCACGACCGCGGCGACCCGGCTTGTAGTGCGAGTCGGGATCTTTCACCATCAGCCCTTCATTGCCACGGGCCCGCGCCTGTTCAAACAACCGCTCGACTCGCTCAACATCCCGCACCAATAGCTGCAGCGACGGCATTACCGTCCCTGACACGACACCATCTACTGGCTGATCGGACGCGTACGTTCGCACAAGGTCTTCCAGCTGCACCCGCCGCATGTAGAGCGGAGCGTCCAGCAGCACGTCGCCATCTTGATACAACAGATCGTAGGCCACAAAGATGACGGGTGTAGACGCCAGCAGATCCTCGCTCACATCCTTGCGCCCAAGACGTGCTTGCAACGCTTTGAACGGCAGTATACGGCCATCTCGCGCCGCCAAGATCTCGCCGTCAAGCACCCATTCGCCGGGCAGATTCAGCAGCGGTGCGTGCAGCTCAGGGAAACGCTGGCTGATCTCGTCAAGCGTCCGCGAGTACAACACAACGCGGTCGCCCTGTTTGTGAGCCTGCGCCCGAATGCCATCATATTTATCCTCGACAAAGAACGGCCCGGCGATACCTTTGCGGATTTCTTGCGGGTCGGAGATCGGGGAGGCGAGCATGAACTTCAGCGGATGAAACAGCCGCATGGTCGCCGCGGCAAGCTCTCCATAGCGCGCAAACAGCGCCGTTTCGCCGATGTCACCCAAGAGCATGTTGGCTCGTTGCACCAACCCTACCGGCACTCCCGCGGCGCGGGCAAGTGCATCCTCGACCAACCCTTCCTGCAAGCCGATCCGAAGATCGCCGCCCAGCATCAGCTTGATAAAGTAGGCAGCTTCAAGCGGCGTCATCCGCTGCAACGTCGCCATGATAATCGGCACTTTTTTGGAAGGACCGCGGGCTGCCTCAAGCTGCTCGTAGACGGCCATCACATCGGCCAACGTTAGCGTCGGTTCAACGGTTTCATATTGGGCCAGAAGCTGCTGTGCTGCCCGGCCAGCCTCGCCAAGCGCCACGAGGAGCCGTGACCATTCTTCGGGCAAAGCTCCCGTTAGCTGGAGCACGGCATCGCGAATAACCGCGCCGCCGACGTTGAGCACCCGCTGATCAGCAAGCGAAAAGGGCGTGCCCGCGAAAAACCGAGCCGCAATAGCTAAGTCTTGGTCATCAAGTCGCCCCAAGAACGGTCCGAGCAGGGCTGCCTTTTCCAGCTTTTTTGTCGTCGCGGCCACCTGTTCGCAGACGCGGGCAAATTCAACAAACAACATCAGGAACATCCTCGCGGGGCACATACCCTAACATTCACTTGGTGATCGAAAGGCAGTAATGCATACGGAGGAAGCAAGAAGCGAACCAAGCCATAGCTCAGGTACGTCCAAGATCAAGGCAAGTAAGATTGCTACACGTAGCTGCCCAGCCGTGTGTATCGGCCATTTATTGGCCTATATCCTGATATGACCTGACCGTGATCCAGATACTGCGCCGTACAGATGCTTGTGTTGGAGGAGTTTTTAATGGAACTGGGCATGATTGGATTGGGCAAAATGGGCGGCAACATGACCGAACGGCTCCTGCGCGGGGGACACCAGGTCGTGGCCTATGATCGCAACCCGGAAACAGTGAAGGCAGCCGTGGCCGGCGGCGCGAATGGCGTCGCGTCCTTGGAAGAGCTGGTGCATCACCTGGCAGCGCCACGGGCAATCTGGATGATGGTGCCGGCCGGAGCGCCCGTGGACAGCACCATCGCCGCACTGCAGCCGCTCCTGCAACCGGGCGACATGCTGATCGACGGCGGCAATTCCCTGTTCAAAGACACCCAAGCGCGCGCGGCACGGCTCAAAGAGCACAACATTTTTTATGTCGACGCGGGAACCAGTGGCGGCATTTGGGGGCTGCAAGAAGGCTACTGCTTGATGGTTGGCGGCGAGGCAGAAGCGGTAGCGCGCGTCGAGCCGATCCTGCAAACGCTGGCGCCAGCCGGAGGCTATGCGCATGTCGGGCCGAGTGGGGCCGGCCATTACACCAAGATGATTCATAATGGCATCGAGTACGGCATGATGCAGGCCTATGCCGAAGGATTTGAGCTGCTCAAGACCAAACAAGAATTTGACTTTGATCTGCATCAGATCGCCGACTTGTGGATGCATGGCAGCGTGGTCCGGTCGTGGCTGCTGGAACTGGCGGCGCGCATGTTCGAGGTTGAGCCCGATCTTGAAACCATCAAAGGGTGGGTGGGCGACTCGGGCGAGGGACGTTGGACGGTGCAGGCAGCGATCGATCAAGACGTCCCTGCGCCCGTCATAACCTTGTCGCTGATGCAGCGCTTTGTGTCGCGGCAAGACGAGTCGTTTGCGGCCAAGGTGCTGGCCGGTTTGCGCAATCAATTTGGCGGACACACAGTTCAGCGGGCGAGTGGTAAAGCGGACTGAACGGTGGACAGCAAGCGGGCAAGCCTGAACAACGCCAGCACTGGTGTGCTCGCGGCGTGGCGGGCAACCGCGTTGGGTTATGTGGCAAAAGGAATCGACCACCGCGCTATGGACCACCTGTGCTCAGCCGAAAGTCGGGGTTGATCTCCCCGACACCCCATGCTAAGCTCTGATCAGCTTAGGAAAGGAGGCAGTCTATGGCAGCAGTAGATAACAACTCGTGTCGCACCGCCGTGTTCACTCCGCGGTTCGGTGCGATGTCTGAGTGCGCCTGGCGACTGCCGCAAACGTCCTCCACTCAGCGCTAATCCCTAGCACGAACACCCCAGGGCCGGCTCCAGTAATCGCGGAGCCGGCGGGCATGCTTAAGCCCGTGCAGGCTTTACCAGCCGGTGTTTCGCCACTACATCCGGGTTTGCAGCCACAGGCGCACGTTCGCCGTGTGGCTTTTTTGTCGCCACACCTGCCTGCTTGTCGTGTGACGATTGTGCTTATCGGCCATCGGTGTGTTCAGTGGCCGATGCTGTATGTAGTGGAGTACCTACCGTGCGTGGATATCAAACCGCGGCCCAACTGCTTGCGGCCCGCCGCATGACCGGAACAACCCTTTCCGGGACGGTTTTCAAAAAATCACTCGGCCATTACTGGGTGAACGTCGACGGCACCAATGTCGTATGTTCCTTGTCAAGCCGGTTGCGTAAAGTCTTGATCTACCCCATCGCCGACGCCAACTCGATCCACCCACGCGTCCAGGATGTCGAGGATATTCGCATGGCCGATCCGGTCGCCATCGGAGATATTGTTAGCTTCGTTGATGTGGGCGACGGTACGGGGATGATCGTCGAGGTTTTGGAACGGATCAGCGCGCTGGTGCGCCGGGCGGCCGGACCCAAGCCGTTGGAGCAGGTGATTGTCGCCAACGCCGATCAGGTCGTGTGCGTCGTCGCGGCGGCACGACCGGCTCCGAGTTGGGCGCTGCTTGATCGGTATCTGGTTGCCGCGGAGGCATCGAATTTACCAGCGCTGGTCTGCATCACCAAGGCCGACCTGATCGAGCCCCGGGAGCTGGCCGACGAGGTCCGCAGCTACGAGCAGATCGGCTACCGTGTGCTGTTAACCAGCGCGACGGACGGCACTGGCATGACGCAGCTGCAACACGAGCTGGCCGGACGAGTCTCGGTTTTCGCCGGTAAATCCGGCGTCGGCAAAACCAGCCTGCTGAACGCCATTCAGCCCGGACTAGGGCTACGCGTCAACATGGTCGGCGATAAAACCAACAAAGGCAAGCACACCACAACGCATCTGGAAATGTTTGCGCTTGAAGTCGGCGGCAGCGTGGTCGATACACCCGGCATGCGCGAATTTGCGCTGTGGAACGTCCAGGATCGTGAGCTGGCGAGCCTGTTTCCCGAGATGCGGCCATACCTCGATGACTGTCGCTTTGGCGCAGGCTGCAGCCACAATACGGAGCCTGGCTGTGCGATCAAAGCTGCGATCGCGGACGGCAAGATTGCGGAGCGTCGGCGGCACAGCTATCTCAAGCTGCGGGCCGAATGTGACCGCAGCAGACGCTGAACGTGTGCTTCGCGACTACGGCTGAAGTCCCCCGAACTCATACTCACCCGCTCAGGGCAGCTAGGTTTTGTCGCGCAGCCACGCAGCCCGGTGAGCTTGGGCCGCGGCGAAAAAGCGCTCGAGGTAAACAGCGTCGTCAAGATGCTCCGCCAGCTCGTTGAGCAACTGCGCCATGCCTCGTAGTTCGGCCCCAATCATGGCGGCGTTGGTGAGGCAAATGTCGCGGTGCATCTGGGGATCGCCCGAAGCCAGCCGTGTCACATCGCGGAAGCCTGTCGCCGCGATCTGTTGCATAGCGGTCCATCGCTCGGCGTTGGCAACATGCTCCACCAAGGCCGCCGAAAGCAGGAATGGCAGGTGACTGACCGCCGCGACGTAGGCGTCATGCGTCGCGGCTTCGATCCGCAGCGGTCGCGCTCCGATAGCCTGCGTCAGCTGCTCCAGCGTCGCCAGCGCTTCCACCGGGGCACCGGCAAGTGGTGTGAGACAGTAGATTGCACCACGCAGCAGGCCGGCGCGCGCTTGCCCGATGCCGTGCTGCTCCGAGCCGGCCATCGGGTGACCGCCCACATAGGCCACGGAGGGTGGCAGGAGCTGCTCCGCCCACTCCAACACGTCCACTTTGGTACTGGCAACATCGCTGACAATTGTACCCGGCTGCAGGTAGGGCGCAATCTGCTCAAATATGGCACGGACGGCCAGGACTGGCGTTGCCACGACCACAAGCTCGGCGTTCGCCACGGCTGCGGCCACTGTGTCAAACCCGCGCTCGATCACGCCGCGCTCAAGCGCTGCTGCTATCGTTGCGGCATCCCGATCCCAACCGCCGACATGCAAATCCAGCGGGGTCGCTCGCAGTGCTAATCCGAGCGACCCGCCGATCAAGCCTAAGCCAATAATCGAAACATTCACAATGGCGCATTATCAACGAGCCGGCCCGAATGCGCAACGTGCTCAAACAACCGGCGAGGCGGACATCGCTGCACTGGTCTGCATCGTGCGACCGACCGCCTGCGCCACTCCCACGGCCTGCACCATCAAGCGGGCGAAGTTTTCCAGCGTCAGCGACTGAGCGCCGTCCGAAAGCGCCCGATCCGGATCGGGATGCGCCTCGACGATCAGGCCATCAGCACCACAGGCGATTGCGGCCAGGGAAAGCGGCGTGACCAGCTGCCACTTGCCCGTACCATGGCTGGGATCGGCTAGCACCGGAAGATGGCTCACACGCTTGGCATACGCGACGGCGTTCAGGTCAAAGGTGTTGCGGGTAGCGGTCTCGAAGGTTCGGATGCCACGCTCGCAGAGCATCACCTGCGGATTGCCCTGGGCCATGATGTATTCTGCAGCCAGCAGCCATTCCTCGATTGTCGCCGATAAGCCGCGCTTCAGCAGCACGGGCGTTTGGGAGCGGCCGACCTCTTCCAGCAGCAGGTAGTTTTGCATGTTGCGCGCGCCGATCTGGAAAACGTCGGTGTACTGACCCACCAGCGCCACATCCGCCGGGGTCATGACCTCGGTCACAATGCCCAGCCCAGTCTCTTGCCCGACCTGCGCCAGCAGCTCCAGTCCACGCTCACCCATGCCGCGAAAGGCATACGGCGATGTGCGGGGCTTGTAGGCTCCGCCGCGGAGCAGGCGAGCACCGGCATCGCGCACGCCATGCGCGGTTCGCCGCAGCTGCTCTGCGCTTTCCACCGAGCACGGCCCGCCAATCACCACAACCTCATCGCCGCCAATCGCGACATCCCGCACGTGCACTATCGTCGGAGTGGGGTGAAATTCCCGGCTGGCCAGCTTATACGGCTTGCTCACGCGCAATGTTTTTTCCACGCCCGGCAGCGCTTCCATGGCCGCGCCAAACCCCGGCACTATCGGCGAGCCCAGCACCCCGATGATCGCTCGTTCTTCGCCCTGCGTAATTTGGCCGGACAGATCCAGCTCGGCTAGCCGAGCCAAAACATCTTCAATCTGCATCGCCGTGGCTCCTGGCTGCATCACAATAATCATTACACAACTCCTTCGATAAGCTGCACACCAATTGATTTGGTGAGCGGCAACAGCCTTGTCTTCCGTCTTGCCGTCCGCTTATGCGTCGCCCTACGTGACAGAAATGCTGCGGTCTGGCCGCAGGTTTTTGGCGCCACGAATATAGATATGCTTGATTTCGCTCTGCGTTTTAGAGGTGTTCCAATGCACGAGAACGCGGATGCAGAGAGGAAGTGCGCCGGGAACGCTCATTTCATGGCCGCACACGAGGGCAACATCATGCCAGCCCAGCCGTCGGGCGGCAATCGCAGGAAACTCGGCGTTGAGATCGGGGGTAGTGGTGAAGATGGCGCTGCCAATATCGGAGCTTTGCAGGTCGTTGGCTTCGATCAGCAGCAACAAGAGCTCATTGGTAGCCTCCAGGATGGCCTCACGGGTGTTTGCTTCTGCGGTGGTCGCGCCGCGAATGCCCCAACAGCGGATCGTCATGCTGGCCTCCGAGTACACGGCGTTGGTTGTCGCCGTTTGGTTTCGACGGACCCGCCAGCAACGTCGATGGCGAGAAAACAATAAGGAGCGTGGGCTTTGCTGCCTCACGCTCCTTGGCTTCCACAATCTTGTGAACACGCATCAATCAGCGATCAGCAGCTTGCTTCGCTCCGTAAAATAAAAGTAACCAAAGCTGAAAGCGCGATGCTTGCCCAGCACATTCACATCCTTTACAGGTTGGGGCAGACTATAGCACAGCCCCGCGCTGGCCGTCAAGCCCGCAAAAGCCGGTTAAAGCCGCGCTATGGAGGTAAAAACTCTGCCTGCCCTGCAAAGCGGCTAGTGCGCAAGCTTTGTGATAAAATGTGCAACTTGAAAAACAGCAGATTGCAGCTGGCGTGCCAGCATGTCCATTGGGGAGGAACGCTGAATGGCGCAAGAAAAGGTGCTTGTAACCGGCGGGGCCGGCTTTCTGGGGATCAACTTAATTCGCTATTTAGACGCCAAAGGCTATGCGCTTGTGTCGCTCGACATTGCGGATTTTGATTACCCTGATATGCGCGACAAGATTACGATCGTGAAGGGCGACATTCGCAACCGAGCAGATGTTGAGCGGGCGATGCAGGGCGTCGACTTCGTGGTGCATACGGCTGCGGCGCTCCCGTTGTATGCGGACCGCGACATCTATACCACGGATGTTGAGGGCACGCGGATGGTGCTGGATGTCGCCAAGCAGCACAATGTCATGCGCGCCATCATGATTTCATCCACCGCGGTCTACGGTATCCCCGACCACCACCCGCTTTTCGAGAACGACCGCTTGATCGGCGTCGGTCCGTATGGCCAGGCCAAGATTCAGGCCGAGATGGTTTGCCTCGAATATCGCGCCAAAGGCTTGGTCGTTCCGATTATTCGGCCCAAATCGTTTATCGGCCCGGAGCGGCTCGGCGTCTTTGCTCTGCTCTACGATTGGGCGCTCGACAAGCGTAATTTTCCGATGATCGGCAGCGGACGCAACCGATACCAGCTGTTGGATGTCGAGGACTTGTGCCAAGCAATTTATCTGACGATGACGCTGCCCGTGGAGGTTGTCAACGACACCTTTAACATCGGCGCTAAAGAGTTCAGCACCATGAAAGAAGATTACCAAGTGGTGCTGGATTACGCCGGCTATGGCAAAAAAATCATCGGCATTCCGGCCGCGCCCGCCATCTGGGCTTTGCGCTTTTTGGAACTGTTGAAAGTTTCTCCGCTTTACAAGTGGGTTTATGAGACGGCCTCCAAGGATTCGTTTGTGTCGATTGAAAAGGCCGAAAAGCAGCTTGGCTACAAGCCAAAATATTCCAACAAAGACGCGCTGCTGCGCAACTTTAAGTGGTACATCGACAATCGCAAGCAGTTCGAAAACCAGTCGGGCGTATCGCACCGCGTGCCATGGAAGCAGGGCGCGATTGGTTTGTTGAAAAAAGTGTTTTAGCGGATGCGCCAAGCGAAGACGTTATATCGTAATCCCGATCCAGCGACGTCTTCGTGGGTAGTCTTGACGCGCACGGTTTCAGCCTGCGTGCATTGACACCCCTGACGCTCCGTGCTATACTCGCGCGCTAGATGAACAGACCACACGCCACACCACGTCGCTTGCGTCGTACGCAGCCGGACCAAACGTCTGGTTAGTGGTGCTTGCGTTGGAATCGTGCAAAGCAGCTCTGCCAGACGGCGGGGCTGCTTTTTGTTGCTCAACGGCGAGCTGGGTGCCCGACGAACGTTTTTGGCAACACCTGGGCTGTTGCTTGACATCGTTGTGATAAGGGAGTAGCTGATGGTAAACAAAGGCATCCAGAAGGTCGTGCTGGCCTACTCTGGCGGATTGGATACGTCGGTCATCGTGCCCTGGCTGCGTGAAAACTACGGCTGCGAGGTCATCTGTTATTGCACCGACTTGGGACAGGAAGAAGAGCTCGGCGGTCTTGAAGAAAAAGGCCTCAAGAGCGGCGCTTCCAAGGTAATCATCGAGGACTTGCGCGAAGAATTTATCCGTGATTATATCCTGCCCACGGTTCAGGCCGGTGCGGTGTACGAGCGCAAATACCTGCTCGGCACGTCGATGGCGCGGCCACTGATTGCAAAACGCCAGGTCGAGATTGCCGAGCAGGAGGGCGCGGATGCGGTTGCCCATGGCTGTACCGGTAAAGGCAACGACCAGGTTCGGTTCGAGCTGACCTACATGGCGCTCAATCCCAAGCTCAAGGTGATCGCTCCGTGGCGAGAGTGGGACATTCGCTCCCGCGAGGACGCCATTCGCTATGCCCGTGAGCACAACATTCCGATCGCCCAGACCGAGAAGAAAATCTACAGCCGCGACCGCAACATTTGGCATATTTCCCATGAAGGCGGCGTGCTTGAAGATCCGTGGAACGAGCCCGAAGAGGATATGTTCACGCTGTCGGTCGCGCCCGAAGCTGCGCCGGATCAGCCGGAATATGTTGTCCTCAGCTTCGAACAGGGCGCTCCTGTGGCGCTCAACGGCGAGCGCCTTGGCCTGGTCGATCTGCTGTGCATGCTCAACGGCTACGGCGGCAAGCATGGTATCGGCCGCATTGACCTGGTTGAAAACCGCCTGGTTGGCATGAAATCCCACGGCGTGTACGAAACGCCGGGCGGGACGATCTTGCAAACTGCCCATCGTGAGCTGGAGCTCCTGACACTTGACCGCGAAACCCTGCACTACAAGGATCGGGTTGCGCTGGAGTATGCCGATCTGGTGTACAACGGGCGCTGGTTTACACCGCTGCGCCAACACCTAGACCGCTTTGTCCAGTCTACGCAGCAGAACGTAACCGGCGACGTGCGGCTCAAGCTCTTCAAGGGCCAGGCGATTGTGGTGGGACGTCGCTCCCCGGTCTCGCTGTATCGCGAAGATTTTGCCACATTTGGCCAGGAAGATGTGTACGACCAGCGCGACGCCGAAGGATTTATCCACCTGTACGGCTTGCCACTCAAGGTCGAGGCGCTGGTCAGCTCTGAAACAGGCACAAGCCGTTATCGACAGCCCGATTTCAACACCTTCAAGCGCGACTAAGCAACACAGCGCCGGGGACATAGCGCGTATACCAGCACACAGGTTGCTCTGTGTTCTCGGCGCCCAGGAGACAACGTGGCCACGAAACTCATCATCGTCCGCCATGGCGAGGCGGTGTGTAATGTATCCGGTCTGGCGCATGGCCTTGAGACCTGCGCAGGGCTAACCGAGCGGGGCCATGCTCAGGTTGCCCGTCTTGCCCAACGCTTAAGGCAGGACGAGCTCAAAGCCGATGTGCTGTATGCCAGCCCGATTGCGAGGGCACGACAAACGGCCGAGCCAATCGCGGAGGCACTGGGTCTGCCCATTCAATGGGACGACGAGCTGCACGAGAAACGGCCGGGCGCGGAGGCGGAGGGCTTTTCCTGGCGCGAGCTTGAAGCGCGCTACGGCTCGTTCCAACATGACCAGCCGTATACCGAGCGCATTCCCAGCATGGAAAGCTGGGCGGCCTTTGTGGTGCGGGCCAGCACTGCGCTTGATCGGATTGTGCGCGAGCATCCCAACCAAACGGTGATTGTTGCGGCGCACGGTGGTATCGTGGAAGCCTCATTTTACCTGTTCCTGGATCTAGGACCACGTACTTCCACCGGCTTTTGGACACACAACACGTCGCTGACGGAGTGGCGCAAAAGTGACCGGTTCAACGTCAACCGGTGGTTCCTGCTGCGCTACAACGATATTGCCCATCTTGCGGATATGCCGCCTGTGGAGCAGCCATGAACAAATCCTCAACATCCATCACACCTGTGCTGGGCGAACCGTTGACCAGCGTGCCCGGCTTTCGGGCCGCCGGTATTGCAGCCGGGATCAAAAAACGGGGTGGCCTAGATCTGGCCTTGATCGTCGCCGACAGCCCCTGTGTGGCTGCAGCGGTCTTCACCACGAATGCGGTTCAAGCCGCGCCGGTCCAGTTTGATCGCGCACTGCTTGGCCGCAATGCCGCGGGCATTCAGGCTGCGGTGATCAACAGTGGCTGTGCCAACGCCGTCACGGGCGAGCAGGGGCTGCGCAACACCGAGACTACGGCGCAGGCCGTGATCGAAGCGCTTGATCTCCCATGTGACAGCGTGTTGGTGATGTCGACGGGTGTGATCGGTGCGCAGCTTCCGATGCGGCAGGTGCTGCCGGGGATCAGAATGGCTGCCACGCAGCTCAGCAACGAGCCAGACGCCGGTCATGCCGCAGCGCAAGCGATCATGACCACCGACACCCGGCCGAAGGAGGTCGCCGTGCAGCTGATGCTCGACGATGGGCCGGTCACGATTGCGGGCATCTGCAAAGGCGCGGGCATGATCCATCCCAACATGGCCACACTGCTGGCACTGGTCTGCACCGACGCCGTGATCGACCAAACAGCGCTCGACGCCGCGCTCCGCTATGCCGTCGACCGGTCGTTCAACTGTATGACCGTCGACGGCGATACCAGCACCAACGATACGCTGCTGGTCTTGGCCAATGGCGCAGCCAAAACATCGCAAATAACAGCCGACTCCGCGGCGTTTGAAGCATTTCAGGCCGGACTCACCGCCGTGTGCAGCGAGCTAGCCAAGCTGGTGGCGCGTGATGGCGAAGGCGCGACCAAGTTCGTAACTGTCGCGGTAACAGGCGGGCGCTCGTTTGCCGAAGCCCGCCAGGTTGGCCGTACGATCGCCACCTCCAGCTTGGTCAAGACCGCGATTTTTGGCACGGATGCGAACTGGGGCAGGGTGCTGGCGGCGGTCGGACGCAGCGGAGTGGAGGTCGATCCCCAGCGGTTAGCGCTGTGGTTTGGCGATGTGCAGCTGGTGGCCGCTGGCGCGCCGCTTGCATACAACGAAGCCGATGCGCATGCCAGCCTGACCGGCTCGGATGTTTTCGTCGCAGTTGATCTAGGGCTGGGCGACGAGGCCGCCACCGTATGGACGTGTGACTTCTCGCACGAATACGTGTCGATCAATGCCGACTACAGGACCTGACCAGCACGAAGGCAACGTTGTAGGCAAGCTTCGTGTAGCCATGTCGATATGAGGTAGCGATGAAACTATGGGGCGGGCGCTTTGAAGGCCAGATGAGCGACGTGATGGAGCAGTTCAACGCTTCGATCACCTTTGATTGGCGGCTGTACGAGGCCGACATCGAGGGATCGGCCGCCTATGCCGAGGCGCTCGCCGCTGCCGGTCTGCTTACCACCGATGAGCGGGACGAGCTGCAGCGCGGCTTAGGCCAGGTGCTCGAAGAGTTCACCAACGGCACCTTTGAGCTGCGGCTGGCCGACGAGGATATTCATACGGCGGTTGAACACCGGCTGCACCAGATCGTCGGTTCGGTAGCCGGGAAGTTGCATACCGGCCGCTCGCGCAACGATCAGGTCGCGACCGATCTGCGCATCTATGCCCGCACCATGATCAAGCGGCTGGACGAGGCGTTATGTGAAACGCAGCGTGCACTGATTGCCCAGGCCGAACAGCATCAAGCTGCGCTGATGCCGGGCTACACCCATCTACAGCGTGCGCAGCCGGTGCCGGTAGGCCATTGGCTGTTGTCGCACTTTTGGCCGCTGCACCGCGACCGTGCTCGTCTCGAAGATTGTCGGCAACGGCTCAACCTTATGCCGCTCGGTGCCGGCGCACTTGCGGGCAATGCGCTGGGCGTCGACCGCGATACGCTAGCCCAGGTACTGGGCTTTGATGGTGTCACGCCCAACAGCATGGATGCCGTGGGCGACCGCGATTTTGTGGCCGAGCTGCTCTTTGTCGGCGCGCTGATCGGCACGCATGTGTCGCGGCTGGCCGAAGACTTGATCATCTACAGCACGGCCGAGTTCGGCTTTGTGACGCTCGACGATGCCTACTCAACCGGCTCGTCATTGATGCCGCAAAAGAAAAATCCGGACTCGCTGGAGCTGGCGCGTGGCAAAGCCGGGCGACTGATCGGGAATCTGACGGGACTGCTGACGGTGCTGAAAGGGCTGCCCTCAACCTATAACAAGGATTTGCAGGAAGACAAAGAAGGCCTGTTCGACACCGTCGACACGCTCTTGTTGACGTTGCCGGTCGTCGCGGGGGTGGTGGGCACGCTGCGGATCAATACCGAGCGGATGCAGGCGGCGCTGGATGATACCCTGCTGGCGACGGATATCGCCGACGAGCTGGTGCGTATGCAGGTGCCGTTCCGGGAATCACACGGCATTGTCGGCCAGCTGGTGCGAGCAGCCGAGCAGCAGCGGATTGCCCTCCGCGAACTGCCGCTTGAAACCGTCCGTAACGCCCATGCCGGCCTAGCCGATCACTGGCAGCAGCTCTTCGATATGCGTCGTTCGGTTGAGCAGCGCAATGTCAGCGGCGGGACGGCGGGGGAAGTGCTAGCCGCGCAGCTGGCCGCCGCGCGCGCCTGCACGCGATAGCCGTATGCCACACATTGCACTACATATGCCGCCGCCGGCCAACGGCGACCAGCCCCGGATCAGGCGTGCGTACGTCACGGATGTGGATCAGATGGCCGAGCTGATCAACGGCTACGCGGCACAGGGGCTGATGCTGCCCAAAACGCACGCGCAGCTGTACAACAACCTGCGTGATTTTATTGTGGCCGAGAGCGACAGGGGCATAGTGGGCTGCGCCGGCCTTAAGATCACCTGGCGCGACCTGGCCGAAATTGTGTCGCTGGCGGTTGCGTCGGCCTGGCAGGGGCGGGGTCTGGGCCGGCGGCTGTGCGAGCCGTTGATTGCGGATGCCAAGGCTCTGGGCATTCCGACGGTCTTTGCGCTGACCTATCAGGTGCAATTCTTCGCCAAGCTGGGCTTTGACATCGTGGAAAAACCAACGTTGTCGCAGAAAGTATGGCAGGACTGTCAGTTCTGCCCCAAACAAGACTGCTGCGATGAAGTGGCGATGATCTTACGATTGAACGAACCTGTGCCGGCATATAAAGAAGCAGGCGGTTAACCTAGCTTGCCGTGTACACTGTCGAAATATTGGGAGAAGCATCATGCGAATTGGGATTTATGGCGCAACCGGCTATACTGGGGTTGAGCTGATCCGGTGGCTGCGCCGCCATCCACAAGCTGAAATAGTTTTTGCCACGTCCCGCACCTATGCGGGGCAACGCCTAAGCGATGCGTTTGCGGTTGCTGACGATTTGCCGCTGGTCGATGCCAGCGCGGCTGATCCGGCCAGCTGCGATGTTGCGTTTTTGTGTCTGCCGCACGGCGAAACAACGATTCGGACTGCGCAGGAAGTGCTGGCGACGGGCGCACGCGTGGTCGATCTCAGCAACGACTTCCGGCTGCGCGATGTGGAGCACTACGCGACGTGGTTCAAGCATCCGCACGGCGCGCCCGAGCTGCTTGCCGAAGCGGTCTACGGGCTGCCCGAGCTGTATCGCGAGCAGATCGCAAAGGCGCGACTGGTAGCTAATCCCGGCTGTTATCCGACCAGCGTTCTGCTTGCGCTCTTACCCTTGGCCGAGGCGGGATTACTGGATGGCCAGGTGATTGTGGACGCCAAATCCGGCGTGAGCGGCGCGGGCCGTTCCTTGTCGCTCAAGACGCATTATGTTGAGGCGAACGAAAACTTCGCGCCCTACAACGTCGGCCATTCCCATCGGCATATCGCCGAGATGGAGCAGGAGCTGGGCCGAGCTGCCGGTGCACCGCTGCATGTGATCTTCGCGCCGCATCTGCTGCCCGTCAGCCGCGGCATTCTGTCAAGCTGCTATGTGCGCCTGCCGCGTGACTTAGCACCGGATGCTGTGCGTAAAATCTACACCGAGCGCTATGCCCAGGAGCCGTTTGTGCGGTTGCTGGCGGCTGGCCAGCTTCCGACGCTTGCGCATAGCGTGCACAGCAATCTGTGTGTCCTTGGGCTGCAGCAGGTGGATGACCGCGGCAACTGGGTGATCATGGCGAGTGAGGATAATTTGGTCAAGGGAGCCTCGGGCCAGGCGATCCAGAACATGAACATTATGTTTGGGTTACCGGAAACGACCGGGCTGCAATAACAATAAGCATGCAAGGACCAATGTTGGTCGGCGCACGCTGCTACTTGCTGGTTAAGTTATGTACGTACTAAAAATCGGCGGCAACGAAATCGATCAGCCAGAATTCTTGGCCGGCCTCGCCACAGCCGTGCGAACACTAAACGCTGCTGGTCAGCGCGGCGTGATCGTGCATGGCGGGGGCAAAGAGATCGCAATGGGCTTGCAGCGCCACGGGCTCGACTTCGAGATTGTGGATGGTATGCGCGCAACCAGCCCTGCAGCTATGGCGGTGGTCGAGCAAGTGCTGAGCGGTGCGGTCAACAAGCGACTCGTGGCACAGCTGAACGCGGCCGACGTGCTCGCTATCGGCCTTAGCGGTGTTGATCTGCATTTGCTGCAAACAACCCCGATGCGGCCCGAAGGCCGTGATCTAGGGCGCGTCGGCGAGGTGGTGGCGGTCCGGGCCGAGGTTTTACGTCTGCTGCTTGCTCAGGGGTGGCTGCCCGTAGTGTCTCCGGTTTCGGTCGACCAGGAGGATCAAGGTCCCACCAACGTTAACGCCGACCATGCCGCGCTGGCGATTGCAACCGCGCTACAGGCCGACGAGCTGATCTTTGTGTCAAACGTGCCGGGCGTCATGATCGACGGCGCCGTTGTGCCACGGCTAACGCCGGGACAGATCGAGCAGCATATCGCAACCGAAGCCATTGGCGGCGGGATGGTGCCTAAAGTGCGTTCGGCTATCGGAGCGCTAGCCGGCGTTCAGGCTGTGCGCATCACCAACCTTGAAGGGCTGCGCAGCGGGACGGGAACGCAGATCGCGGAGGGAGCATAACCGATGAGCACATCGCAGGTAATCGCTGACGCGGAGCGCTATTTTGTTAAAGCGTATAATCGTGCGGCGTTTGTGTTAGCCCACGGCAAGGGCATGGAGGTTTGGGACACCGAGGGCCGGCGCTACCTTGATTTCGTGGCCGGCATAGCCGTGAACGCGCTGGGCCACGCCGATCCAACGTCTTTGACCGTGATTCAAGAGCAGGCCGCCAAGCTCACCCACGTTTCAAGCCTGTATTGGACCGAGCCGGCCGTCGAGCTAGCCAAGCTGCTGGTCGAGTCCTGCTTTGCCGACAAGGTCTTCTTCAGCAACTCCGGCACGGAGGCGGTTGAAGGAGCACTGAAATTTGCCCGTAAAGTGGCACGGCAAACGCATGGTCCAGGAAAGACCGGCATTGTTGCCTTTGAGCACAGCTTTCATGGTCGCACCATGGGCGCGCTGGCGACGACCCATAAAGCGCAGTACCGCGAGCCCTTCGAGCCATTGATGCCCGGTGTACGCTTTGCTCCCTTCAACGACCTCACAACAACCCGACAAATCATGGACGACACCGTGTGCGCGGTGATCGTGGAGCCGATCCAGGGCGAGGGCGGTGTCACACCTGCGACGGATGAGTTTCTGGCTGGCCTACGGCAGCTCTGCGACCAGCACGGCGCGCTGCTGATCTTTGACGAGATTCAGTCGGGCGGTGGACGGACGGGTACAGTGTGGGCGCACCAAGCAACCGACACAATGCCGGACATCATGGTCGCGGCCAAGCCACTCGGCAATGGCCTCCCGATTGGGGCCATCCTGGTAACTGACGCCGTCGCGGCGCATATTCAGCCCGGCGACCACGGCTCGACCTTTGCGGGCGGGCCACTGGTCTGCGCGGTAGCGGCGGCGGTCTTTCGCCGGCTGAGCGACCCGGCCATGCTGGCGCATGTGCGCGAGGTTGGCGATTATCTGCGGACCCGGCTGGGTGAAATCCAGGCACACGACTCAAACGTAGTTGACATCCGGGGGCGTGGCTTGATGCAGGGCATGCAGGTTCGTGGCAGTGCGGCCGCGGTTAAAAACGCAGCTCAAGAGGCGGGCCTCCTGCTGGTACCGGCGGGCGACGACGTGATCCGCTTTGTGCCGCCGCTGATTGTTGAGCGTGAGCATGTGGACGAGATGATCGGTATCTTGCACCATGCGTTGGAAGTGTTAAGTTGATCGACGAACGACCGCAACAACCGAGTTGGGACAGTGCGTTTGGTTTGTCGAACAAAGAGCAGAGATAGATGGAAGCATTGTTGGTATTGGAAGATGGCCGCGTCTTTGAAGGACGCTCCTTTGGCGCGCAGGGCGAGACGACCGGTGAGGTAGTTTTTGCGACCGGCATGACCGGCTACCAGGAAGTATTAACCGATCCCTCGTATGCCGGCCAGATCGTAACGATGACCGCCGCGCATATCGGCAATACCGGAGTGAACGAGATCGATCCGGAGGCTGAACGGCCCTATGTTGCGGGCTTTTTGGTACGCTCCTACACCGATGACTACTCGTCGTGGCGCGCCAGAACCGCGTTAGCGCACTACCTACGCGAGCACGAGATCGTCGCGCTGGCCGATATCGACACGCGCGCCCTGACTCGCCATATTCGCGAAAAAGGCGCGCTGCGGGCCGCCATCTCCACTGAGACGGACGACACCGAGTATTTGCTGAACTTGGCTCGGACGGCGTCGCCGATGGAAGGGCTAGACCTTGCCAGCGGCGTGGGCACGCGCCAGCCCTATACCTGGAGCCAAGGCAGCGGCGAGTGGGCTGGGATTGCGTCGCCTCCGCCCCGGTTGCATGTCGTCGCCTACGATTTTGGGCTCAAACGGAACATTCTCCGCAAGCTGGTAGACCACGGCGCCCATGTTACCGTGGTGCCCGTTACCACCACGGCGGAAGATGTTTTGGCCCTCAAGCCGGATGGCGTGTTTTTGTCGAACGGGCCTGGTGATCCGGCGACACTGGACTATGCCGTCAAGCATATCGAGACGCTGCTGGGCCGCACGCCGATGTTTGGTATTTGCCTCGGTCACCAGTTGATGGGCTTGGCAGTGGGCGGCTCGACCTTTAAGCTGCCGTATGGCCACCACGGCTGTAATCATCCGGTCAAGGATCTGAGCAGTGGCCACGTCCAAATCACGTCACAAAATCATGGCTTTTCGGTCGCGGCCGAGTCGCTGCCCGACGACATCGAGGTCACCCATCGCAACCTGAACGACGGCACGGTGGAAGGACTGCGTCACACGCGCTATCCGGCCTTTTCGGTGCAATACCACCCGGAGGCCGCGCCAGGGCCGCATGACGCCGATCAACTCTTTACCGAGTTTGTACGGCTGATGGAACAGGAGCGGGAACGCTAAGCTGGCGTCTGGAGGAAGCAGTGGTGTCTCGAATCGCCGATCAAGGGTATCTGCGCGCCGACCAGTACCAAGACGCTACGAAATTTAATGCGCGGGTCGAGCTGCATAAACGCTTCAGCACCAACCAGCAGGGCTGGCTGCGCTGGGTCTTTGAACAGCTCGACCTCCCGGCTCAGTGCGCCATTCTTGAAATCGGCTGCGGGCCGGGCTACCTGTGGCAGGAAAACGCCGAGCACATTCCCGCCGGTTGGCAGATCACCCTGGCTGATTTTTCGCCCGGCATGTTGGACGAAGCCCGGCGCAATCTTCAAGCCGTCGGACATCCGTTTGCCTTCGAGGTAGCGGACGTGCAAAACTTGCCCTTTGCCGCCGCCCACTTTGACGCCGTGATCGCCAACCATATGCTGTACCATGTGCCCAGTCGCGAGCGAGCGTATGCCGCAATCAAACGGGTGCTGCATCCCGGCGGACGGTTTTTTGCGGCTACGAACGGGGAGGCACATCTGCGCGAGATCCATGCGCTCGTGGAACGGCATGATCTAGGGACAGCAGCTTGGGGTGGACCGAGCACCGGCACGTTTTTGCTTGAAAATGGCGGAGCCGAGATCGCCCGCTGGTTTGAAGGAGTTGAGCTGCGGCGTTACCCGGACGGGTTGATCGTTCCCGAAGCCGAGCCGATTGTGGCTTTTATTCTGTCGACGGCGGACACCCGAGCATTTGGAGCCGAGGAGCGGGCCCGTTTGGTCCGGGCTGTGGAGGCTGAAATCGCCGCCCAGGGACCACTGCGTATCACCAAAGATGTCGGCCTCTTTTTAGCTACATGTGAATGAGCAGTGACATCTGGCAATACGTCGTCTCGCATACGTGCGCGGCGCAGCCGATCAATGCAGAGAGGACAAGCAGGCGAATCTATGAACATTGACCTTCCCGCCTCCTGGCACAACGTGCTCGCCGACGAGCTTAAGCAGCCATACTTTGAAAAGCTGCAGCAATTTGTCGATGTCGAGCGGCGGGAGCATACGGTGTTTCCGCCAGAGCCCGACGTCTTTAATGCGCTGAAGCTGACACCCTACGAGCAGGTTAACGTGCTGATCTTGGGCCAAGACCCGTATCACGACGATAACCAAGCGCATGGGCTGGCCTTCTCGGTCCGACCCGGCATTAAGCCGCCGCCATCCCTGGCAAATATCTACCGCGAGCTTAACAGCGACATCGGCTGCCGCGCGCCCAACAACGGCTATCTCGTGCCCTGGGCGGAACAAGGCGTTCTGCTGCTGAACGCAGTGCTCACGGTGCGGGCCCATCAACCAGCTTCGCACAAGGGCAAAGGCTGGGAGACATTTACTGATGCTGTTATTCGGGCGGTCAACGCCAAGGATAGTCCGGTCGTGTTTGTGCTGTGGGGAGCGTACGCGCACAAAAAGCTCGGCTTTATTGATACCAGCCGCCATACCGTGGTAAAGTCGGCTCATCCGTCGCCTCTTTCAGCTAAGAATGGTTTTTTTGGCAGCCGACCATTTTCCCAGATCAACGCAGCCCTTGAGGCGGCGGGCAAAACGCCAATCGACTGGCAGATTCCAAATATTTAACAAGATGGATGAGCTATTTTGATAGATCAAACGAACCGGAGCATAGATGCCTAAACGAACTGATATTCATACGATTCTGATCCTGGGTGCCGGACCGATTGTGATCGGACAGGCCAGTGAGTTCGATTACTCGGGCGTGCAGGCCTGCAAGGCGCTGCGAGAAGAAGGCTTTCGCGTCGTGCTGGTCAACTCGAATCCCGCCACCATCATGACGGACCCCGAGTTTGCCGATGCGACCTATATCGAGCCGTTGACCGTTGAAAGCGTCAGCCGGATCATCGCCAAGGAGCGGCCCGACGCTGTGTTGCCGACGGTTGGCGGTCAAACGGCGCTGAATCTCGCGGTTGCCTTGCACAACGCGGGCGTGCTGGACGAGTATGGCTGTCCGCTGATCGGGGCATCCGTGCAAGCGGTCGAGATCGCCGAAGATCGCGAGCTCTTCAAGCAGGCGATGGCACGCGTTGGGCTGCCCGTTGCCCGCAGCGGTGTGGCAATTACCCTCGACGAAGCCCTCCAGATCGTCAAGGAGACCGGCTTTCCCGCGATTATCCGGCCGTCCTTTACGCTGGGCGGCACGGGCGGTGGCATTGCCTACAACATCGAGGAGTTTCGCTCGATAGTTGAAAACGGCCTAGATCTTTCGCCTACGAATCAGGTGTTGGTCGAGGAGAGCGTGATCGGGTGGAAGGAATTCGAGCTTGAGGTGATGCGCGATCGCGCCGACAACGTCGTGATTATCTGCTCGATTGAAAATCTGGATGCGATGGGCGTGCATACCGGCGACAGCATTACGGTAGCGCCGGCCCAAACCCTAACTGATCGTGAATATCAGCGGCTGCGCGACATGGCCGTTACCGTAATGGGTGCCGTTGGCGTCGAGACCGGCGGCTCCAATGTCCAGTTCGCCGTCAATCCGCGCGATGGTCGCGTAATCGTGATCGAGATGAACCCACGGGTGTCGCGGTCGTCGGCGCTCGCCTCCAAGGCTACGGGCTTTCCGATCGCCAAAATCGCGGCCAAGCTGGCGGTGGGCTACACGTTGGACGAGCTGCCCAACGACATTACCCGCGAAACGCCGGCCTCATTCGAGCCGACCCTCGACTATGTCGTGGTTAAGATTCCGCGCTTTGCCTTTGAAAAGTTTCCAGGCGCGCAGCCAAATCTCGGCACACAGATGAAATCGGTCGGCGAAGCGATGGCGATTGGTCGGACCTTTGCCGAGGCCTGGCAAAAGGCCCTGCGCAGTCTTGAGATCGGCCGCGGTGGGTGGGGCGCCGACGGCAAAGAGGGGATCGACGGCGAGCGGCTCCGGGAATATCTGATCACGCCCCGTCCTGAGCGACCGTTCTATGTGCGCTATGCGCTACAGAGTGGCATGGATGAGCGGCAGGTAGCCCGGCTCACTGGCTATGATCCGTGGTTTGTGGCCCAGTTCGCGCATATCCTGCATCTGGAAGGCCGTCTACGCGCGTTTACGCTCGACACTGTGCCGCCGCGCTTGCTGCGGGAGGCCAAGCGCACCGGCTTCAGCGATCAGCAGCTGGCCATGCTGTTACATGCCAAGCCGGAAGCTGTACGCGCTAAGCGCAAGACACAGGCGATCGTGCCGACCTACCACCGGGTCGACACCTGCGCCGCCGAGTTTCCCGCGCTCACGCCCTACCTGTACTCATCGTATGAAACCGAGAGCGAATCCGATCCCACTGATCGGCCAAAGGTTATCATCCTCGGCAGCGGCCCGAACCGTATCGGCCAAGGCCTGGAGTTCGACTACTGCTGTTGCCACGCCGTTTTCGCCCTGCGAGAGCTGGGCTATGAAACGATCATGGTCAACTGCAACCCCGAAACCGTCTCCACCGACTACGACACCTCCGACCGGCTCTACTTCGAGCCGCTCACACTGGAAGATGTGCTCAATATTGTCGACGAAGAGGGCCAAGGTCTTGCCCTTGATCCAGCGCGGCCAAGCCCAAACATAGCCGTGATCGTGCAGTTCGGTGGCCAAACGCCGCTCAAGCTGGCGCGGTCGATTGAAGCGGCGGGTGTACCAATTCTGGGGACGACGCCGGAAGCCATCGATCTGGCCGAGGATCGGGAGCGCTTCGGGGCACTGCTGCGTGAACATAATATTCCGCAGCCGGCGAACGGCACCGCAACCTCCTTCGAAACCGCTGTTCAAGTCGTCCAGCGCATCGGCTTCCCGGTTGTGGTCCGGCCATCATATGTGTTGGGTGGCCGCGGCATGGCGATTGTGTACACCGAAGACGAGCTGCGCAAATACATGCGCGAAGCCGCCGACATCTCGCCCGATCACCCCGTGCTGATCGACAAGTTTTTGGAAGACGCCTGGGAGTTTGATGTCGACGCAGTCGCCGATAGCGAGGATGTAGTGATCGCGGGCATTATGCACCAGATCGAGCTCGCCGGCATTCACTCCGGTGATTCGGCGGCCGTGCTTCCCCCGTCCATGGTCCCCGCCGAGCACCTCCAAACCATGCGACGCTACACCGTTGCCCTAGCCAAGGCCCTTAACGTCGTCGGCCTGATGAACGTGCAGTACGCGATGAAAGACGATGTCGTGTATGTGCTGGAGGTCAATCCGCGCGCTTCCCGCACCGTCCCGTTCGTTTCCAAAGCGTCGGGCGTGCCCTGGGCCAAGGTGGCCGCGCAAGTGATGACCGGCCGCAAGCTACGGCAGCTGGGCTTTACCGAGGAACCGGTAATTGCGGGCTTTCATGTCAAAGAAGTTGTGCTGCCGTGGTCGAAGTTTCCCGGCGTCGATACGTCGCTCGGCCCAGAGATGCGCTCAACCGGCGAGGGCATGGGCTCCGGCGAAACCTTTGGCGAGGCGTTCGCCAAGGCCCAGCTTGGCTGCAACCGCGACCTGCCGCGGGGTGGTGCGGTCTTTGTGAGCGTTAACGATGCCGACAAGCCCAACGTTGTGCCGATCGCGCGTGAGTTTGCCGCGCTGGGCTTCCGGCTTGTGGCCACAGGCGGCACCGCGGACTACCTCGCCCAACATGGCGTCCACGCCGACATCGTGTTCAAGGTCAACGAGGGCCGGCCGAATGTCGTGGACCTGATCAAGAACGGCGAGATCAATCTGATCGTCAACACGCCACTTGGTCAGGCCAGCTTTTATGACGAGCTAGCCATGCGGCGGGCCGGCGTACAGTACGGCGTGGTGTCGATCACCACGTTGAGCGGCGCCGAGGCGGCAATCGAGGCGATCAAGGCGCTCAAATCCGGCGCGTGGACCGTACGCTCGTTGCAAGAGTGGCACGCTTTGTCGGCCGGCTTGCGCGACGATCAGCAACCGATAACCTGATCTCCTTACGTCGTAGCACAACGACTATAAGTGAGCGGGGGCGCCAGTGCAGCATTGGCTCGCAGGAGAAGCGCCGTTCGGCACGTTTGCTAGCCGAACGGTGCTCCCCCGCTGGGTTGCCGGTTGCCAATTCGTTGTGTGTTTGCCGCTTACGGATGAGCCGACGTATCATACGCCCACACAATTACCTGCCGCGCTGCCGCTCGTAGATTTCCCTCCCCCATACCTTATCATCCGCTAACCGCCACAATCTGAACCTCGAAGCGCCACGATCTGTGAGCAGCGACCTGCAGCAGGCGTGGCCTTTTGCTGCCGCCCACTTGGTGATGCTGCAGCATATTCCTTTATATTGATACGCTATACCGTTATAGAACGTTCACCAGTATCAATAATTTGACTTAATGATATGTCGTATCTATAATCGAAACAGGTAGTGCTGCGTGACAGTATTGCAGCATCCATCGAATTCGTACGCCGACACCAGAGGGGACACAGCATGTTTTGGCACAAAGGCTCTGCACGTTTCTTTAAGCTGCTGGTAGCGAGCAGCTTACTCGTCGCCTGCGGTGCGGCTGGCACATCGCCGCAATCATCAACGGACACAGCTCTAACCGCCGGCGGGGATGGGGGAAGCAGCAATGCAGGAGCATCCACTGGCCGGAAACTGCAGGTAGTAGCTACCACCAGCATTATTGGCGATCTGGCTAAAAATGTCAGCAGCGAACGAGTGGATGTCCGCGTGCTGCTGCCGCCCGGCACCGATCCCCATACGTACTCGCCTACGCCCAGCGATGTGCAAGCCATCAGCGAGGCGCACGTTCTGTTTGAGAACGGGTTGGGCCTTGAAGACTGGCTGGAGGAGCTGGTCGCGAATGCGGGCGGATCACGGCCAACAGTGGTGGTTTCGGAAGGCTTGCCGACCCTGGCAAGCGCTGAGCATGAGGAGCATGGCACGGGAAGCGAGCATACAAGCGCAGCGGCAAGCGCCGAGACAGATGCCCACGACCAAGAAGGCGCGGGGAACGACCCGCACATGTGGCTGGATGTGCAGAACACTATCGGCTATGTGGAAAACATTCGTGACGGCCTTAAGCAGGTGGACGCGGGCAATGTTGCCACCTACGATAACCAGGCAGCAGCCTATATTACTCAGCTGAAGGAGCTTGACGCCACCATCACGCAGCAAGTTGCTACGATACCAGCGGATCGGCGCAAGCTGGTCACCAATCACGACAACTTTGCCTATTTTGCCAAGCGCTATGGTTTCACCGTTGTTGGCAACGTCTTCGAGAATGTTTCAACCGAGCAAGAGCCGTCGGCCCAGCAAATTGCCCAACTCGTGCAGCTGATTCGGGAGCAGAACGTACCGGCCGCTTTCACCGAAAACACCGTCAACCCGCGATTAGCCGAGCAGGTGGCGAATGAGGCCGGGATCAAAGTTGTGACCGACTTGTACACCGATGCGCTCGGCGAGGCTGGCAGCAACGGCGACACATACATCAAGATGATGCAGTACAACGTACAACAGATCGTTGCCGCGTTGCAGTAGGAGGGTTATGGGGCAAGCGCCCGGTGATTAAGTGCGCTGCCAGCCTCATAAATATCCCGCACGATCGCTTCAATCTCCGGTTCCTCGACCGTTAAATCGCGCACGGGATAGGCGGCAGCTACATCCGTAATCAACGCGGCGGCGGTCGTAGCGGCCCGATCAAAGCGTAGCCACACTCGTGGTCCTTCGCGCCGCACCACCTCGGCCTGCGGCACGGATACCGCTTCGACCTCGTGGCTAAGGTCGACGACAAGCGTCCGCCACCGCCCATACCGTGCACTCAGCGCCGCGAGCGTTCCGTCATAGATGACTTGCCCATGGTCGATCAGTACGACCCGTGGACACAAGCGCGCGATATCCGCCAGATCGTGGGTCGTCAAAATAATTGTGACGCCGCGCTCACG
>JADDQF010000058.1:6150-10114 GCA_016781505.1 bacterium | reverse complement strand
TGGCAGGGTAGTCTTAGCACCACTCGGATGCGTTGATAATGCATACAATTTGATCGATAGATAGCTGTGAACGAGAACGAAACAAACTGGGGCATTGCCGGCCATGAGTGGGCCGTGGATTATTTGCGGCGCTCGCTCCTGAATGAACGGGGCGCGCACGCGTATCTGTTTGCCGGCCCGGCCCATATCGGAAAGTCCCTGCTGGCGCTGCGCCTGGCCCAGGCGTTGGTCTGTGAGCTGGGCGGTCCTGATCCGTGTCGCACCTGCCGCGGCTGTAAACGCGCGGCCAAGGGCAATCATCCGGATGTGCGCACGATGTCCCTGGAGCATCAAGCTGCCGCCGCTGCGACCAGCACAAAAGCAGACGCGGCGCGTTCCAAAGAGCTTAAGATCGGCACGATTCGGGAATGGCAGCGTGACATCGATCTGCGGCCGTTTGAAGCACGGCGGCGTGTGTTTATTCTGGAAGACGCCGATGCCCTGAATGAGTCGGCGGCGAATGCGATGTTGAAAACGCTGGAAGAGCCACCACCCTACGCTGTGCTGATCCTTGTTGCACACGGCGCAGGCGATTTATTGCCCACAATTGTATCGCGCTGCCGGGTACTACGGCTGCGGCCACTGCCACGCAAAACGGTAGCACACACGTTGCAGCAGCGCTATAACGTGGCCACCGAAGATGCCGAGCTGGTGGCGGCCTGGAGTGGCGGCCGCATCGGCTGGGCCATTGCATCCGTCGAAAATCCGGACCTGCTGGATCAGCAGCAGCAACGCCTGGATGAGCTGGTGCGGCTGGGCGTGGCGTCACGGGTTGAGCGGATGCGTTGGGCCGAGGAGCGCGCTAAAGAGTATCGCGGCGAGGCCGGTGCTGCGGTAGAATGGGTGCGGCTGTGGCAGAGCTGGTGGCGGGATGTGCTGCTGGTACGGGCTGGCAACCCCCATGCGATCACCCACCTCGACCGACGGCATGAGCTAGAAGAGCTTGCACAAACAGTGTCTCTGGATCAGGTACAGCGTTTTCTGCAACAGCTGGATGCTGTACACGAACAACTCGCCGCGAACGTTAATCCACAGCTAGCCTTTGAAAATGTTACGCTGCATGTGCCCGCTTAAAGCGCTACCCTTCATTCAACAGGAGTTGACATGTCATCATTGGTCGATAAGGCACCTACTTGGCTGGGACGGACGATCTTGTTTGGTCGTAACTTCTTCAAGCATCCGCGGATGCTCGGGTCGCTGATTCCAAGCTCTCGTTTTCTGGTCAGCCGGTTGTTGCGACGCGTCGATTGGAGCCGGGCTCAGGTCATCGTCGAATATGGCCCAGGAGTTGGAGTCTTTACGTCCGAGATTTTGCGGCGGATGCGTTCGGACGCCACGCTGGTGGTGTTTGAAACAAATGAAAACTTTGTCGAATATGTGCGGCGGGCACTGCCGGATCGGCGGCTGCATGTGATCCATGGCTCGGCTGCTGAGATAAGCACGGTGCTGGCTCAACTCGGATTCACCCATGCCGACTATATCGTTTCCGGCATTCCCTACAGCACCATGCCGGCCGCAATTCGCGACGCAATCTTGAATGAGTCGCGCGCGGCGCTCGGAGCACAAGGCCACTTTTTGGTTTACCAGTTCTCGCGCGCGGCACTCCCGCACCTCTGCCGTGTGTTTAGCAAAGTTGAGCTCGACTTCGAACCGCTCAATATTCCACCTGCCTCACTCTTTCTTTGCCAGCCCTGAGCAGCTCCGTTTGCGCCATCTCCGACCCTTTCTACCTTGCCTTTTGGGTGCTGAGGCAGGGCAGGTGCGGTTTGCCCCCGGGATCGGGGTTTGCTATACTGCCACGACTTGACCACCGCTGCGCTCCGATTCGTTGGAGCTATACATAATGTCCTTTCCGAGGTTGTATGCCAACAGTGATTGGAATTCGCTTCAAGGATTCCGGTAAAACATATCACTTCGATCCCCAAAATATTCCACTAGCCAGTGGCGATTGGGCGATTGTTGAGACCGTACGCGGGCCTGAGCTTGGACGGGTTTCGGGTAGCCTGACGGAGTTGGAAATGGATCAGCTCTTCGGTGAGTTGAAGCCCGTGCTCCGGCGTGCGACGCAGTCTGACCTCGACCATCTGCTGCACCTGCAACAATACGAGCCCGAAGCGTTGCAAATCTGCGCGGAAAAGGTAGCCGAGCATCAGTTGCCGATGCAGCTCGTCAAAGCCGAATACAACTTTGATGGCTCCCGCCTTACCTTTTTCTTTACCGCTGATAAGCGCGTCGACTTTCGTGCGTTGGTCCGTGACCTTGCCCGTACCTTTCGGACCCGCATCGAGCTGCGTCAGGTTGGGCCGCGTGATGAGGCGAAGCTGCTGGGAGGTATCGGTCCCTGCGGGCGATTGCTATGCTGCTCCACGTTTCTGCCCGACTTTGCACGGGTCTCGATCAAGATGGCCAAGGATCAGGACCTGCCGCTCAATCCGAGCAAAATCAGCGGTGTTTGTGGGCGGTTGTTGTGCTGCCTTTCGTATGAGCACGAGCAGTATCTTGATATCAAGGCTGAGTTGCCGCAGCGGGGCGATTGGGTCCAGACTCCCGAGGGTCCGGGCGAGGTCATCGCGGTCAATGTTGTTAAAGAAAACGTGACAGTGCAGCTAGGGGACGGGAATACCCTCGACTGTACCGCCAGTCAGATTCTGGAGATCAAGCAGCGCGTCGCCGCCGAAGCACAAGCGCGCAACGCCGAAGGCATTACGCCAGTTGCGCGCCAGCGGCAAGGACCCAAGCCAATCATCGATGGTGAAGGTGGCCTGCTTGAAGACGACCACGAGGCACTCCGGGCGCTCGAAGATTTCGACGAGCCCGACATCCGTCCGAGCCAACCAAGACCGGAGCGCGAGCCTGGCAGTAAAGTACCTGTGCGGCCGGATGCGGCGCTGGCTGCTACGCTCACCCAAAATCGGCGTGCGGCAGAGCGTGGCAAGCCGGCTGCGCAAGAACGTCAGCAACAGCGAACCGATGCGCAAAAGTCGGCGCAGTGGACGCCCCCAACGCAGCTAGAGCCGCACAAGGAGCTCAGCGGAGACAACCACCAGCGGCGCCAACAAACAAGCGCTGCTCACCCCCAATCCGAGCCCGTCCGCGAGGTGCCGCGAGATACGCCGCCGCAGCCGGGTGAAGCAGCGGATGAGGCGACGCTGGCTGGACCGTCTAACCCACGTCGGCGCAAGCGGAACCGTGCGCGCGGCGGGAAGAGTTAGATAGCCGGGCGCAGGTAGTTATTGTACCCACCTCGTTGGCTGTGGTCGCCGTGGCTCAAAACCAGTTGCCTGGGTCGCGGTGAACCCAGGCAGGGAGAAACCATGCGCCTGGAAGCAGTTCAGCTCAACGAGCACATCCAGTACCTGGACAATGGCTTGCTCGACGCGCCCGGCGTCGGCTCGACGTATGTGGTGTGCGGCGACGAGATCGCCATTGTGGAAACGGGTACCTCGGGCTGCGCGCCACAGGTGCTAGGGGGGCTGCAGCGTTTGGGCATCAAGCCCGCCGAGGTGCGCCATATCGTGCTGACTCATATCCACATGGATCACGCCGGTGGAACGGGCACCTTGCTGCCGGCGATGCCCGAGGCCCGCGTTTATATTCACAGCCGCACTGCCAAATATCTCAGCGAGCCTGCCGATCTGCTGACCAGTGCGCAGCGGGCGCTCGGGCCGATCTTTGCGCTGCATGGCACGGTTGAGCCGGTGCCACCCGAGCGAATTGTGTATGCCGACGAGCTCGAGCTGGATCTGGGCCGCGGAGTGACGCTGCAAGCGATTGCCACGCCCGGGCACTCGCCCGATCATCTAGCCTACTATGAGGCCAGTAGCCGCTGCTTGTTTACGGGTGATAGCGTGGGCATCAGCCTGCCCATTATCGGCTTTGATGGTCCAGTCACGCCGCCGCCGGCTACCAACATCGCAGCCCAGCG
>JADDQF010000058.1:0-6040 GCA_016781505.1 bacterium | reverse complement strand
TGGTCCAGTCACGCCGCCGCCGGCTACCAACATCGCAGCCCAGCGTGAAACTTTTGCGAAGTTGCTAGCCCTGGATGTGGAAACCTTGCTGTTTTCACATTACGGTCCGGGCGTTCCCCGTCCCCGCGATCATATCGGGCTGCTGCAGGAGCGATTTGAAGATCTGGTGGCGGTGGTTGAAGCGCAGTGGCGCGCTGGCCGGATCGACCATGCGACGATTGTGCGGGCTATGTTAGAGCGGCATGAGCTGTCGCCCGAGCACGCGGCAATCATGGTGGGCTGGATCACGATGAGCATTAACGGATTGGTGCTGGCGTTTGAGCGGGCTGTCCGCAAAGCTTAGCCATGTGGTCTCGCGCTACTCATCGAGCGCCCCGCTAGAGTTCCAAACCTTTGCTGTCCTGGTTTCGTTTGGTGTGTCCGTGCTCCGTTTTTGAGGCACACGCGGTGATCATCAGTTGCAGAAAGGCGCGGGCCTGCACTGCCCGAGCGACGCGCGACCGGAAAAGCGAGGGCTGGACCTGCTGGCGAATGTTGATGGCTTCTTGAATGAGGCGCTGCCAGGGGGCAGGCACATGCTGCAAGCCATACTCACCTGCCTCGATCTTTGAGGTAATGTCGTGTTCACGGAAGGTATAAAATTGCCGGAGCACGCCCAGCACCGCCCACTGAATGCCATCATCAGCCAGGAGCCAGCGCATCCGGCGTGGGTTTGTGGTGAAGCCAGCCCAATAGGTGTGCAGGTTGTGGTGCATCTTGACCAGCAGGTCATCCCAGTCCACCCTTATGTTGAAGTGCGCAACAGGCGGCCCGATAACCGCGATGCCTCGCTGTTGTAATAGCCACCAGGTGACGGCATTGATATCGTGATAGCCGCTCGGCTGGAAGATGCCGTTGTGGACATACGGATGTGGCAGCATCGTAGCTTCATCCTGTCCGAGATCGTGCGATTGGAGGTAACTGCCTGCCAATGGCACATCGGGATAGCGCTGCGCCAGCTGCTGATGCACAGCTTGCAAGCTCGTCATATCGCTGATCGTACAGCGGCGGCTGACGACGGCGATGAAGTCTATGTCGCTGAGCCCGAGGCTAAAGGCATCGAGCGCAAGCGATCCATGCAGGTAAAGGCCGACGAGCATGTCGGGCAAGCTTGCACGAACCAGGCTGATGTACTCGTTCAAGATCCGGTCAACTGGCTGCGGTACGGCCGTTGTCATCCGCCCCTGGGCTTACATACATGATCAAGCCATCGTGGGTCCTCAAAGCATACAGAGGATAGCAAATTAGACCAATTAAGGTTTGTGTCCTAGCCACTTAACAGAAAGCGCGCCGCAGCCACAACTGCCATCCCCGTAACAACGGTGCCGAAGAAACTGCGTGTTTTGGAGGCGACCAGCAAAGCCGGCAGGGCGGCCCAAAAGTACAGGTTGTCGAAGCCAAGGTCGATGCGTTCGTCGCGGACCACCAGCGACGGCAGCAGCAGCGCGCTCAGCACTGCCACCGGAATGTAGTGCAGCCAGGTCACCACCGGCGGCGGCAAAGATTTCGATGCCAGCAGCCATATTGGTAGTAGGCGTGGGCCAAAGGTGACGATAGCCATGCCCACAATTGTTAGCGTGATCGTTTGCTGATCCATACTTCGATGCCGACTCCAAGTGTTGCGCCAATCACCGCTGCCGCCAGCACATGCCACTGTTCGAGCCCGGCCAGCAGGAGCGCGACGGCTAACATGCCCGTCAGCAGGGCGACCACAACATGCACGCGGCTTTTCAGCTGAAACATCAGCAGCCCGATAAACATCGCCGGCAAGGCATAATCAAGCGCCAACGGCCGCACATCCGTCACCAGTTGCCCAGCCACAATCCCCAGCGCGGTTGCACAGATCCAGGTGACATGCGCCGTGAGATTGAGGGCAAACGTCGGCCCGCGTGGCGGCGCGGCACTTTGGTCGAGCTCAGCGAAGCGATTTGAATGGATGGCAAAGGTTTCGTCGGTGAGCTCAAATGCAAAGGCCGCCTGCTCAGGCTTGCGCCAATGCTTGAAATAGGGCGCGAGCGCGGCGGACATCAGCAGGTGGCGGAGATTGACCACAAATGTGGTCAAAATAATCGACGCGGCTGGCGCCGCTGCTGCAAATAAACCGACCGCGATCAGCTGGGATGAGCCGGCGTACACAATCAGTGACAGCAACAAGGTGTTGGCCGTGGAAAGCCCCGCCTTTTGGGCTAACACCCCAAAAGCAAAGCCAACCGGCACGTAGCCGAAGACCAGCGGTAGTGCTTGCGCCACACCCGTGAGCCAGCTTTCGCCTGCGTGCTTGGGGGGTGCTAGGGGTTGTCGGTTCGTTTCGGACACACGCACTCCTTCAACGTCGATGCATTATAGCGTCCTCGGCAGGGTTGCGATTTTGAGTGGTAGAATGTGGCCTGCAACTCGTGTTATGGGGAGGAATGCGACGGTGGCAATCCGCTTTGGAACTGACGGCTGGCGCGCCGTTATCAGCAAAGAATTTACATTTGAGAACGTGCGGCATGTTGCGCAGGCCATCGCCGACTATGTGCGTAGCGGCGCGGAAGGTCGGCAAAACACGGTCGTCGTGGGCTTTGATACACGTTTTTTGTCCGACCGCTATGCCATTGAAGTCGCGAATGTGTTGGCCGCGAACGACTTGGCTGTTTATCTCAGCAAGGCGGATTGTCCCACGCCGGCCCTTTCATACGCAGTCAAGGAGCTTGGCGCCGCCGGCGGCGTGATGATCACCGCATCGCATAACCCGCCTCGCTACAACGGCATTAAGTTCAAGTCCGCGTTTGGCGGATCGGCCATGCCCGAAGTTACCGCGGTGATCGAGCAGTTATTGGAGCGCAATCTGGCAAATAATCGAACACCGGCCTATGCCGAGCCTCCGTTGCAGTCCGACACGACGCCCGATGCTGGGCAGATTGTGCGCTTTGATCCGCTGCCGGCCTACCTCAAGCATCTGCGCACCCTGGTCGATTTTGCGGCGATTGCCAATAGCGGGCTGCGCGTCGCGGTCGATCCAATGTATGGCGCGGGCCGTGGCTATATTGCGCGCTGGCTGCGGGAGCTGGGCGTGATGGTCGCGGAGATTCATGGTGAGCTCAATCCTGGCTTTGGCGGCTTGCATCCCGAGCCGATTGGCCGCAATCTGCAGCCGTTGAGCAAGCTGGTGCTCGAAGGCGGCTATGATATTGGGCTGGCTACGGACGGTGACGCCGACCGGATTGGCGCCCTGAATGCGCGCGGCGAGTTTGTCAGCCCGCACATGATCATTGCGTTAGCTTTGCAGCACCTGCTGGCGAAGGGTAAGCGCGGGCTGGTAGTCAAAACTATTTCAACGACACAGATCGTGAATAAACTAGCGCAGGAGCACGACCTGCAGGTTGAAGAAACGCCCGTTGGCTTCAACTATATCTGCGACTATATGCTTAAACAGCCGGTGCTGATCGGCGGCGAGGAGAGCGGCGGTATCTCGATCCTGGGGCATATTCCCGAGGGCGACGGCATTTTGATGGGTTTACTGCTGCTGGATATTGTGGCGCAGGCCAAACAGCCGTTGCACACGCTGGTGGAACGTTTGCAGCAGACCTACGGCCCCTTTCTGTATGACCGGATCGATCAACGGGTGCGGCCATTTAGCAAAAAAGAGCTTGTGCGTCAGCTCAAGGAAGCCGCTCCGGCCGAGCTCGCAGGACGGCCCGTTGCCTATATCAACGACCGGGACGGCGTCAAGTATTTATTGGACGACGACTCGTGGCTGCTGATCCGCCCCTCGGGAACTGAGCCGGTGCTGCGTATTTATGCGGAAGCCCGCTCAAACGAAGCCGTGCAACAATTGCTGCAGCAGGGCGTCCAACTAGCAGAGCAAAGCATTCCGCAGTAATCAGTTGTGCAGGCAGTGCTGCACATGGACGACCTGTGGGTCATCCGTGGACCTGTTACCGTTTGTTGCCTTCCTGCGCTCACCTGTTGCGGTAGCCACCTAAACGATGTATCTTGTAGGGGACAAGGACCGGCTGGAAGGAGTTTTGCGTGGCGGACGCGACGACGTACGGAGCGAAGGAAGCATTGCCTGACCACACGCCTGAGCGCACGCCTCCCCCACGTGGCATGCAGGCAGTTGCCTCGATCGATTGGCGCCGGCTGTTTTTGTATATCAAGCCCTACCGCAAGCGGCTAGCCCTGGCCATTACCTGCCTGTTTATCTCCAGTGTCCTGGGGCTGATGGTGCCGTTGGTCGCCGGTCTGCTGATCGATGCGGTCTCCGGCCAGACGGTCTCGGGTCGCTCCACCGTTTTTGCCTTTGTCGGTGAGTTTTACTCCAACGTGCTGAAGCGCAATCCGCCGCAGTTTCGCAGTGGCGTCCTCAACTGGGTCGCGATCGTGATGCTGGGCGTGTTTGTGCTGCAAGCGCTCTTTAATTTTACCCAAAGCTACCTCCTTTCGTACGTGGGTGAGCGGGTCATGGCCGACCTGCGCGTGCAAACCTACGAGCACATTCAGCGCATGTCGCTGCGCTTTTTCAGCGACCGGCATGTTGGCGAGATTACCTCACGCGTCACCAACGACGTTACCACGATCCAAAATGTGGTAACGGTCAATATCGCTACCTTTTTGCAAAACCTGATTACCTTTGCCGGCGGCTTGGCCTTTATGGTCTTCCTGAACGGACGGCTCACGTTGCTGACGATGACGGTCGTGCCGGGGATGCTGCTGGCCGGCATTTTTTTTGGTCGGCGGATCCGCGGTATTTCCACCGAGGTGCAGGATCGCCTGGCGAATGCCACGGCTGTGCTGGAAGAAACGGTGGCGGGCATCCGGGTCGTCCAGTCATTCGCGCGCGAGCCCTATGAAATTCGCCGTTTCCGAGAGGCCATCGAAGAAGCTTTCCGAACGTCGATGCGCCGGACCAAAGTGCGGGCGACCTTTCTGCCGATTGTTTCATTCCTGGGCTTTACAGCGATTGTGCTGGTGCTGTGGTACGGCGGACAAGAGGTGCTGGCCGGACGTATCAGCCCGGGCGACCTTGGCTCCTTTTTGATCTACTCGGGCACGATCGCGGCCTCGCTCGGCACCTTTACTGGCTTGTACAGCCAGCTCCAAGAGGCGCTGGGCGCTACGCAACGCGTTTTCAGTATTCTGGACACCAAGCCCGATATCGAGGATAAGCCGAACGCCATTCCTCTGCCCGCGGTTAAGGGTGAGATCGTCTTCGATCATGTCGAGTTTGCCTACGACGATGGCGAGAAGGGCCAGGTGCTGCGTGACATCAATATTCACGTCGCACCAGGGGAGATTTTGGCACTGGTCGGCCCGAGCGGCGCCGGCAAAACAACCTTCGTCAACATGATCCCACGCTTCTACGACCCGATCCAAGGCGCGATTCGCATTGATGGCTATGATCTCCGAGATGTTAAGCTGCATACCTTGCGTGAGCAGATCGGCATTGTGCCCCAGGAAACGCTCCTCTTTTCAGGAACGATCCGGGACAATATTTTATACGGCAAGCTTCAGGCATCGGAAGAAGAGCTGATTGCGGCTGCCAAAGCTGCGAACGCGCATCAATTCATTGTTGCCTTGCCCGAGGGCTACAACACCACCGTCGGCGAGCGTGGGGTGAAGCTGTCGGGTGGCCAGCGCCAGCGCGTAGCCATAGCGCGAGCGCTGCTGAAGGACCCGCGCATCCTGATTTTAGACGAAGCTACTTCCGCCCTCGACTCGGAATCCGAGGCGTTGGTCCAGGAGGCGCTGGAGCGGCTGATGCAGGGGCGGACCACATTTGTGATCGCCCATCGGCTGTCGACGGTTCAGATTGCCAACCGCATCGCGGTGATGGAAGGCGGCGAAATCGTGGAGCTCGGCAGTCATCACGAGCTGATGGCGCTGGGTGGCTTGTACAGTCGGCTGTATTCGCTCCAATTGGGCCGTGAAAGCGCCCAGCGTGACGAGCTTCCCGTGCTAGGCACCGACGTTTAGGGGCCTCTTGGTCCGCGCCATGGCCAGCCCCGACATCTGCTAT
>JADDQF010000113.1 GCA_016781505.1 bacterium | reverse complement strand
ACCAGATGCATATCATCCAAAGACTGAACCAACGTCCTAGCATGTGCTGCTACCAAGGTTGTTCCCGCAGCTCCCCGCTTGCTGCAGCTTTCTTTAACAATGCGGGGTAGACCAGCTGCTTGGGCCACAACGTATCCGGCATATTCCCGGCCGGCCCGATCTGCTTGCACAGATTGGGCTTCAAAAATGAGGCAAAGCGGTTATAATCAACGCAGCCCCCAAACACAACGTCCGAGGTTGCAACATGTACGAAGGCAAACCACTCATCCTGGTCATCGGCGCCAGCGATACAGGCAGAACGCCCATGGCCGCCGGACTGCTGCGTCGAGCGCTCGGTGCGGGTGTCGTTGTGCGGACGGCGGGGGTGCTTTCGCATGAGGGTGAAGGCGCAATGCCCGAAGCGCAAATGGCGCTAGAGCAAGTGGGCATTGATATCAGCCGCCATCTGTCACGGCCGCTGCGCCAGGAAGAGCATCGCAAAGCCGAATTGTTGCTCGCGATTGATCGCGGGACGGAGCTTGTGCTCTTTTCTGAATTTCCGCATGATCCGCGGGTTACATGCCTGCCGGTGCTGGCGGAAATGCCTGACGTGTTGGATCCGCATCGCATGCCGCTGGGCGTGTGGATCGCGGCGCTCCGTCAGCTGAGCGACCAAGTGAGTGCGGCGCTGCCGAAGATTCGCCAGCAGCTCGGCATCAGCGACCAAGAGCCGCTGCCCCAGCTGCCCCGCGAAGCAGAACGCCGGCGTTCGTCGCTAGCCCACGAGCCGCTGGCGCTTGGCGCCAGCCACAAGATGCAGTGGGACCGGGATGAGGATATGCAACGCTTGCTGCAGCTGATCAGCGGCGAGCAACGGAGTGAGTCCGGCGACGGAGAGCCCGAAGCACCCGCAGCCGTTGCGGATGAGCAGAGCGCTGCGGCACAGGCTGCAGTGCAGCCAGCGTTGGCAACTAGCGTAGGCTTAGGACATGTTGCAAGTCAGCCGCCGGCCTTGGACAACGACAGCGCGCCTGAGGCGGAAGCCAAGGTTGACTCATTCAGCTTTCATTCGACCACACCTGCCGTCAGCTCCTTGGAACCTGTGGCGCAATCAGTCGAGCCGCAGGCGAGTGCTGTGCCGGGCCCACCAACACAGCCAGGGCCGCAAGCGCTGCTTGAAGGGGATCGGGGCGCGCATGTGACGCGGATGCTCAAGCTGCTTCAAGCGGCCGAGGAGCTGCCCGAGGTTGTAGATTGGGCCCGCCTGCGGCAAGAGCTAAGCAACCGGCTGCGGGCAATTGCGCAGCTGAGCGCTGGTCCGATGGATTTTGCACCAGCAGCCACGCTGATGCTTGAGGGCAAACTGATCCAACAAGCGACGCAGCCATCCGCGGATGGGCTCTTAATGCTCCGTCGGGCGATCAAGCGGCTGGAAGTGCCCCTGAATGCCGCTGCGCTGGCGGCCATTGGCGGTGAGCTGGCCGAGTGGTAAGGCCGAACTGATAGCGCAACCCGCACTTATCCTCAAACGGTCAAACGCGCCGCCCCTCCATAAAGCAGAGGCGGCGCGTGCGTTAGCTCGCGGGGCCGGACAACAACAATCGGCCGCGACAACCTTTCGCTCCGCTTGAATTCCCTTAGCGTGCCGCAAACGCCAGCTTAATCTCGTCGCGCTCGCGGGGGTCGAATTGTGGGATGGGATAGTTCCCGGTGAAGCAGGCTCCGCAGAATGAGTTGGGGTCGCGGCCCGTCGCCCGCAGCAAGCCGGCATAGCTTAGGTAGGCCAGCGAATCAGCCTGGATGTATTTCTCGATTTCCGGGACCGTCATGCGGTGGGCAATCAGCTCGGGATAGGTCGCCATGTCCACACCCATGAAGCAGGGATGCTGGATCGGCGGCGACGAAACGCGCACATGCACTTCGGCAGCGCCAGCCTCACGCAGCAGCTTCACAATCGGCCCGCTGGTATTGCCGCGCACAATCGAGTCATCCACCAGCACCACGCGTTTGCCAGCTAATGTGCTGGTCAGCGGATTAAACTTGAGCTTGACGCCCTGCTGCCGGAGCCGGTCGTCAGGCTGAATAAACGTGCGACCGATGTAGCGATTCTTGATCAGGCCTTCGGTGTATGGAATCCCGGACTCCTGAGCATACCCAATCGCCGCGGGAGTGGCCGAGTCCGGCACGCCCATCACGACATCGGCAGCCACATGCGCTTCACGGGCCAGCTCACGGCCCAGCTCCATCCGCACAGAATGGATCAGCTGCTGTTGCAACATGCTGTCAGGCCGCGCAAAATAGATATACTCAAACAGGCAGAGGGCCGAGCGCGGCGCCGGCTGTCTAACAATGGTGCGCGGCCCCTCGTCGTCGATCATTAATGCCTCGCCCGGCTCGACATCGCGGACCCACTCCGCGCCAATCGTGGCCAGCGCGCACGACTCCGAGGCAACAACCCAGCCTTGCTCGCCAAGCCGCCCAATGCAGAGCGGCCGTAAGCCCAGGGGATCACGTACCGCATACAGGGCATCTTTGGTTAAGATGGTGAGACAGTAGGCGCCCTCGGCACAGCTCACAAAGTGCTCGATGCGGTCAGCCCAATCCGGCCCTTCTCCGCCGAGCAGCACCATGGTCGCGACCTCACTGTCGGAGGTTGAGGTCAGGCCCACGCCGCGGCGTAGCACCTGGTCGCGCAGCTGAGACGCGTTCGTCAAGTTGCCGTTATGGGCCAAGGCGATCGGCCCCAGATAGCTTTCCATGTTGTAGGGCTGCGCGTTCGCGATCTGCGACGAGCCGGTGGTTGAGTAGCGAGTGTGCCCGATCGCGATATGCCCCTGCAACGGCGCCAGCGCTTGCTCATCAAAGACCTGCGCGACCAGCCCCATCCCTTTGTGCGCGTTGACTGTTTTGCCGTCCGAGACGGCGATGCCGGCGCTCTCCTGGCCGCGATGCTGCAAAGCATACAGACCAAAAAACGTGAGACGCGCTACATCTTCGCCCCGCGCATAGATCCCGAAGACGCCGCATTCCTCATGTGGATGATCACCAAACATTATCGCCCCTCACTGCTCAACATGTCATCGGTATTATACCAGACCGACCTGGGTACCCACCGCTGGGCAAGGAATCCCGACCGTCGGCTGGGTGAACTGATCGCCGTTGGGCAAACAATGCGGCAGAGTTCGTTGACACAGGGCTTGAATAGGACTACACTGCTTATTGCAAATAATTGCAATAAGGAACTATGCAACCAGACGAACCAGTCCAAGCACTACGCGAGCAAGGCTTTCGGCTGACCCGCCAGCGGATGCTGATCTTGGATGTGCTCCGGCAGCACGAGCAGCATCTGACGGCTGAGGCCATCCATGAAGCTGTCAAGCCCCAACATCCCAAGCTCGACCTCGCCACGGTGTATCGCACGCTCCATTGGCTGCATGGCGTAGGTCTGCTTCGCAAAATTGATGTTGGCAAAGAACGGCTAGAGTGGCAATACGCGACGGCCGCCGCGCATCACCATTTGATCTGCAACCAGTGTGGGATGCAACAGGAGATCGACAACCATGTGATCGAGTGTTTACAAGCTCATGTGCTGGAGCATTACGGCTTTGAGGCCGATCCGGAACATGTGGCCTTGTTTGGCCGATGTGTGCACTGCCAGTCTGCGCAGCCAGCGAACACAAAGTGACTCCTTGAGTACGACGCCCATCCCCGCACCTGAGGAAGATTGTTAAGTCAGAACGATGAGTATCTGCGGAGGCAGTGATGTTGGATCTGTTGGAGCGAGCGCTGGTGCTGGCGCTACACATACCGGATGGGTTTTTGTCGGCCTCGGTGTCGGCGCTGTTCTGGGTGCTTACCCTGGTCTGTGTTACATTTGCGGTACGGCGCACGAACAAGGTCCTTGATGATCGCCAGGTCCCGTTGATGGGCGTGATGGCGGCATGTATCTTTGCCGCCCAGATGCTCAACTTTCCGGTTGCCGGCGGCACTTCAGGCCACGTGTTAGGCGGCGCGCTGGCAGCGATTGTGCTCGGGCCGGCTGCCGGAATCCTGGTGATGACCTGCGTGGTGGCCCTGCAGGCGCTGCTGTTCCAAGATGGCGGGATCGTGGTGATGGGCGCCAATATCTTCAACATGGGCGTGCTGACCACATTGCTCGGCGGCGCCGTGTTTGCTGGCCTGCTGCGGCTGATCGGCCGTCAATCAAAGGGACTTGTGATCGCCGGCTTTGCCGCGGCCTGGGTTTCAGTTATGGCGGCTGCAGCGCTTACCGCGCTGCAGCTGATCGCCTCGGGCACGGCGCAGCCACAGGTAGTCTTAGGCGCCATGCTGGGCGTCCACTCCTTGATCGGCGTTGGCGAAGGCCTGATTACAGCCGCGGCGCTTTCATTTCTGCTTGCTACCCGCCCGGATGTGCTCCCAGCAGCTGTTACCGATGTCCTCAGCGGCAACGCGCGTCCGGTTGCCAAAGGCCAGGTGTTAATCGGTGGGCTCGCGATTGCCGCACTGCTGCTGTTGTTGGCGCCGTTCGCCTCAGCCGCGCCGGATGGCCTGGAGCGTGTGGCGCTTGACCTGGGATTTATTGACGGCGGCCGTGGACCGGGCGCCGCATCGCCAGCCGGTGTGTTGTCCGACTACACCGTGCCAGGCCTCGCCGGCGGCATCTCGACTATTCTCGCTGGACTGGTGGGCGTCCTGATCGTTGTAGCGCTTGGCTATGGCCTCGCCATCTTGTTGCGGCGGCGGTCGGCAGCTCGCAGCAACAGATCCGTTCCAAGCAGCCGCTAAGGGCCAGCATGGCACAGCAGATTCTTGAGCGTTACATCGACGGTGCAAGTTCAATCCATGCTCTGGACGCGCGCGTCAAGCTGGTGCTGGCAGTGACCACGATTGTGTGTGCCTCATTGCTGCCGGCGGGCTCGTGGCTAGCGCTGCTGGCGCTAACCGCGCTCGTTTGGGCCACAATCATCGCCTCCAGCGTCGGTTTACTCCTGATTCTGCGCCGAGCTTTGGTCGCCCTGCCGTTTTTGGCGGTTGTGGTCACCATTGTTTTCAGCGTTCCAGGCCAACCGGTCTTTACAGTGCCGCTTGGCTTTGTGACACTAACGGCGACCGATGCCGGGCTGCTGCGCTTCTTTACGATTGTTTGGAAATCATGGGTATCGGTCCAGGTAGCGCTGATCTTGACAGCTACCACCCATTTTTTCGACATTTTGCGCGCGTTGGGGGCGTTGCACTTACCCAAAATCATGGTTGCCCTGTTGTCGTTCATGTACCGCTATCTGTTTGTGCTGGCGGACGAAGCGCAGCAGTTGCTTCGCGCGCGCGACTGCCGCTCGGCGGCTTTGGATGGACGTGGCGGTGGCTCAGTTTGGTGGCGGGCCAAGGTAACCGGGCAGCTGGTAGGCACGCTTTTTTTGCGAGCTTTTGAACGCTCTGAGCGTATTTATGTTGCGATGTTAGCCCGCGGCTATACCGGCGAGCTACGCAGTCTCAACGCACGGCCACTGCATCCGAGCGATCTCCGCTTTGGGCTTGGCGGCGCGCTCGTGCTCGTACTGATCACGCTTCAGGCTTTTTTGGGATAGTTATCAATGACGATCATGGCAGCAGAACCGACGACGGAGCATGTGTACGAGCGGCAGGCGATCAGCGTTCATCTCCGCGACACATCGTTCGCTTATCCTGACGGTCGCGAAGCGCTCCATGGAATTAACTTAACAATAGGTGCGGGTGAAAAAGTAGCCCTGGTCGGGCCGAATGGCGCCGGCAAATCGACGCTGCTGCTCCATCTTAACGGTGTTCTGGGCGCGCTGGACGGCCACGTTTCAATCGCGGGCACGCCGGTTACCCGCGCTACGCTGCGGCAGATCCGGGCGCTTGTGGGCCTGGTATTTCAAGATCCCGACGATCAGCTCTTCTCGCCCACCGTATTCGACGACGTAGCCTTTGGACCGCTCCACATGGGCCTGCCGGAGGCCGAGGTACGCCAACGGGTTGCGCACGCGCTGGCGCAGGTCGGCATGAGTGGGTATGAAAGTCGAATGCCGCATCATATGAGCCTGGGGCAGCGCAAACGAGTCGCCGTAGCAACTGTGCTCTCGATGGCGCCCGCCGTGCTGGCGCTCGACGAGCCTTCGGCTGGACTCGATCCACGAGCCCGCCGCGGGCTGATTGAGCTGCTGCAAACGCTGCCGCAGACCCTGCTGGTCTCGACCCACGACCTGCGGATGGTTGTGGAAGTGTTTCCACGCACCATTATCTTAGCCGAAGGACGCGTTGCCCACGACGGACCCACCGACCAGATACTGGCGAATGCCGCACTGCTGGCAGAGCATGGCCTGGAACTGGTGTAAGCGCGCTAGCCTCCTGGCTTTGACGCATGCTTGCGCTGCAGCCGATCCGCAATCAACGTTTCCATCTCGCTTGCGATCCGATCCCAGCCATACTTCGCTAACAGCTCCTGTTCGTGCTGGATACGATCAGCACGGGTCTCGGGAGACTCGCGTAACGCCGCTTCCACCTGCGCCACGAACTCATCCGCCGTTTGGGCGATCCGGACAACCGAGCCGTACAAGCCGATCACATCCTTGATCGGCGTCGAAACGATCGGTTTATGCGCCGCCATGTATTCTAACGTTTTGGTGGGGCTGATAAACTGCGTCGACTCGTTGAGCGCAAAAGGCATCATCGCGACATCGAACGCCTTGAGGTACGCGGGCAGATCGGCATACGCTTGCTTGCCTAAATAGTGTAGGTTTGGGAAGCGCGGGAGCTCGTGCTCCTGAATTTTCAAGATCGGCCCGATCATGACCCAGTGCCAATGGGGACGGAGCTGGGCAACCTCAGCCAACAGCTCACGATCCGTCCGCTCATCGATCACGCCGTAGAAGCCGATGATCGGCTGGGACAAGCCGGCAAGCTCCGGTGGAATCGGGAGATCAGCTTGAAGCGCCTGCGCAAAATGTGCCTGCTCCACACCACTCGGAAACAAATGGATGTCGGAATGCCGGTGTTTGCGCGCTTCGTACAAGCTGGGACCGCCGGTGAAGACCAGGTCGGCGCGGTCGAATAGCTCTTGCTCCTGCTGCAGGAGCTTGGCTGGGGTGAACTTGAAGGCTGCCAGCTCGTCCATCACATCGTACACCACCAGATCGGGCTGCAGCAGATCGATAAAGCGCACCACAACCGGCGTGTACAGCCATAGCACCAGACGCTCGCCGCGACGTGCTGCAACATACTCGACCACCTCGCGCTCCAGCCGTTCCTGCACCGGACTTTCAAACATCAGGCTCGCTTCACGAATCTGCTCGGACACCTTAAAAGGATGCTCGCCCGTGCGATCCAGTGTTTCGTTCAAGCGCTGCCAAAAGGTGGCCGCATCGCTGCGATACGCCAGGCGGGCGACGCGCAGATGGGGCAGCTCCTCGATGATATCAAAGCCTTCGTACGTTGGACCAATCTGGATCCGTGGTTCTTCGACATACAGCACACTGCGCTGTTGGGCGAGTCGCGATAACAGGTGCTGGGGCCGTTGCCAAACCCAATCCCACCAAAGGTGCGACACACACACCAAGTCCACGTGATCATCGGCCATGCTTGGTCCTCCGTTTCCACTTGCACTGCGTGTTTCCAGTGCAACGTTTGTGGCATTACAAAGCGTACATGCACAGCACTCCGTATGCCAGCAGGTCCGGCACCAGCTCTAACACAACGCTAACACTCCTCATATACCTTTCTAGTGTAGGATGAGTACACTTCTATCCAGATGCAACACCACTCTGTGAGTTGCAAACACTTGAACTGAGGAGAATCATCCATGCCAAAGATTGTTGGTATCGACCTGGGCACGACGAACTCGGTGGTCGCGGTGATGGAAGGCGGCGATCCCGTCGTCATCGCGAACGCTGAAGGTGGTCGAACAACCCCGTCGGTCGTCGCGTTCACCAAGAACGGTGAGCGGCTGGTCGGCCAGACGGCAAAGCGCCAGGCTACAATCAATCCTGAGAATACAATTTTTTCGATCAAGCGTTTCATTGGTCACGCCTATGACGAGACCGATGTGGAGCGCAAGATGGTGCCGTATCAGGTCGTCAAAGGCACACGCGGCGATGCGCGCGTCAAAGTGCCGGTGATGAACAAGGAATACACCCCGCAGGAAATCTCGGCGATGATCCTGGGCAAGCTCAAGGCCGATGCCGAGGCCTATCTGGGTGAGCAGGTCACGCAGGCGGTGATCACCGTTCCAGCATACTTCAACGACTCGCAGCGGCAGGCGACCAAGGACGCCGGCCAGATTGCCGGCCTCGAAGTGCTGCGCATCATCAACGAGCCGACGGCTGCTGCGCTCGCCTATGGCCTTGACAAAAAGGCCGACGAGACCATTCTGGTCTTCGACCTAGGCGGCGGTACGTTTGATGTGTCGGTGCTGGAGGTTGGCGAGGGCGTGGTCGAGGTCAAAGCAACCGCGGGCGACGTACACCTGGGCGGTGACGACTACGACCAGCGCATTGTTGACTGGATCGTGGGCGAGTTCCGCAAAGACCAGGGCATCGACCTGAGCAAGGACCGCCAGGCGCTGCAGCGGCTCAAGGAAGCGGCCGAAAAGGCCAAGATCGAGCTGTCGAGCACGCCGCAGACCGAGATCAACCTGCCGTTTATCACGGCGGATGCGTCTGGCCCGAAGCACTTGCAGCTGAACCTGACCCGCTCCAAGTTCGAGCAGCTGACCAACGACTTGACCGAGCGGCTCAAAGGCCCATTCAACCAGGCGCTGCGCGATGCTGGCTTGACCGCCAAGCAGGTCGACGAGGTCGTGCTGGTCGGTGGCTCAACCCGTATGCCGGTGGTGCAAGAGCTGGTGCGCTCGATCACTGGCAAGGACCCGAACCGTGGCGTGAACCCGGACGAGGTTGTGGCGATTGGTGCGGCGATCCAGGCTGGTGTGTTGGGCGGCGAGGTCAAGGACGTACTGCTGCTCGACGTGACGCCCCTGTCGCTGGGCGTTGAAACGCTGGGCGGCGTGATGACCAAGCTGATCGAGCGCAACACCACCATCCCAACGCGCAAGAGCGAGATCTTCTCGACGGCCGAGAGCGGCCAGACCGCGGTGGACATCAAGGTCTACCAGGGTGAGCGCGAGATGGCAGCCGACAACATGCTGCTTGGCCAGTTCCGACTTGAGGGCATTCCCGCCGCGCCGCGCGGTGTACCGCAGATCGAGGTCGCATTCGACATCGACGCGAACGGTATCATCAACGTGAGCGCCAAGGACAAGGCCACCAACAAGGAGCAAAAGATCACCATCACGGCCAGCACCAATCTGAGCAAGGCTGATGTCGAGAAGATGGTGCGCGACGCCGAGCTGCACGCGGCTGAGGACAAGGCCCGTCGCGAACGGATCGAGCTCAAGAACCAGGCCGACCAGGTTGCGTTCCAGGCCGAGAAGACGCTGCAAGACCTCGGCGATCAGGTCCCGAGCGACAGCAAGAGCCGCGTCGAGGGCTTGGTAAGCTCGCTGCGCGATGCCATCACCCGCGAGGATGAGGCAGCGATGCGCTCCGGCATGCAGGAGCTGCAGCAGGCGCTGATGCAGATTGGGCAGGCAGCCTATGCGCAGGGCGGCGACGGCGCGAGCCAGCCGGGTGGTAACGGACGCGACGAGGGCGTGGTCGAGGGTGAGTACACCGTCGAGTAACGTTTATCCTGTACGCAAACACAGAGCGGGCGCTGATCAACTCAGCGCCCGCTCTCTACGTTAACTCTTGGCCTTGGATGCCGCTTAGCGTAGTGGTTCTTTTATCGTGCGAGCGGTAAGCCAACACCCCTACCTTTTATACCCGCGGCTGCCTCAGCAAACGGTCAAGGCACTGCCATGCTCCGCCGCGCAACACCTTAGTCGTCATCACCATCGTCGTCATCATCGTCGTCGTCACCACGGTCATCATCGTCGTCGTCGTCACCACGGTCATCATCGTCGCCATCACGGTCGTCATCATCCTCATCATCGTCATCGTGGCGGTCACGGTCATCGTCGCGGTCGTCGTTGTTGTCGCTTGGCACGGCTGTGGGTTCGGGCTTAGCCGTTGGCTCCGGTTTGGCGGTCGGTTCTGGGACCGCTGTTGGCTCGGGCATAGCCGTTGGCTCGGGCATAGCTGTAGGTTCCGGCTTCGTTGTTGGCTCGGGTTTTCGTGCTGGCGCAGGTTTGGCCGACTCGGCTTTGGCCGACTCGGCTTTGGCCGGCTCGGGTTTGGCCGGCTCGGGTTTGGCCGGCTCGGGTTTGGCCGGC
>JADDQF010000114.1:23790-34360 GCA_016781505.1 bacterium | reverse complement strand
TCCAACCAGTACTCCGTGTCCGGTCAACTTCACGGACATCCGCTCCGCATCCACAGGCACTCGCCACCATGGCAGCTCGATCATATGAAACTCGCCGTCGGGCGGTGGGAGCTTAACATCGATTGGCCCTATCTGGTTCTGCCCAATCGCCCCGCGAACGGTCAAGAATGGATAATAGCTGGGCAGTTGTTGCACCCAGAGCCGCAGCGTTAGTTCGGTTAGCTGCGAAGTCGGGAGTCGCTCATGCTGCTCCAGCACGACAAAACCATGGTCGAGCCGAACTCGGTTGTTTGCGTTCAGCACTGGCTCTGCACCGCTGTGCGTACTTGAAGTGGCACCTCGGAGTGATAACAAGACGGCGCCTACAGTGAGCAGACTTGCAAGGGAAAGTAGCAAGCGGCGCACAATTGTCATCGGTAGAATCCTGGTATCACAACCCAGCCAAGGGTATACACATCCAGCAAAAGCAGCCCCAGCCACAACGTGGCAATGCCAACTGGGATCCAGCGCAAGCGCCACCACGCACAGAGGCCGATACCGAGCCAAATGGCGACCGGCGCAAGAATAACAAACAGGTAGCGGCCCTGCGGCAATATGCCTTGTGGTGCATTTACAAGTGTGATGGTAACTCCGGAGACGACGGCGCACACACACACCAGCAGAAATCTCCTGGCCCAACCAGCCATATGCTTAGCGTGCAGCAAGAACCAGAACAGGCCCCCGGTTAAGGCTGCGCTCATCATCAATAGCAACAGGCCATATAAGCCAGACGGCAGCACAACCTGATGCCAGCCAAAGCTGCCCCAGAACGACTGATTGAGGAACGGAATCGAGGTAGGTAACCAAGGCGGCAGCCACACCAAACGCTCGAAGATGAACGACCGCAGATGGGCAAAGGTGACTTGGAAGACGATATTCGTCAAAAACGCTTTGACGGCTTGACGAAACGCTGACAGCGTGAACAAAACAGTGGTAAGTGTCAATAAACTTCCAAGCCCTACCACTAACCGGAAGCGCGTATTCTGATTACTGCGTTGCCAAACCACCCGTGCCTGAAGCACGGAGGCAACAAACACGGGGACGATCAGCATAAGAATTGTGCGTTTCGTTACAAATCCAATCATTACCAGCGCGACAATCGCGGCGAATTGCGGAACGCTCGCACTACGCACGAAACGCAGCAACATCCACACGAGCAGAGCACCAACGAGGGCAATCAGATTATCAGCATTAACAATGGCACTACTGTACGCAAATTGTGGCAGCCCAGCTACAAGCGCAGGGACTACGAGTGGCAGTGCCGGGTGCAGTTCAACTAACTCATAGCTCAATAACGTAATCACCCCCACGGTGAGCAGGCCAAGCAGCACAGAGAATGAACGGAACAGCAGCAAGCGGTGCTCAATCGGCCACGCATCGCTCATATATGCTAGAGGTAGTAAGAGTGCATGATATAGCGCGGGACGGTTAAGTTGGGTGTAGCAGCAAGGATAAATGTGTTTGAAGGTGGGTACCCGCCCTTCTATTCGGTATCCGTATGATCCTAGTTCCCAATAGCGGGACTGCTGCATCGATGCAATAATCTCGCGCTCAATCCGAGGATCCTTATCTGCTTCCGATACCAACAGCCCCCGTTCGGCCATTGTCAGCAGTAATTCAACGCTGGTTGGCTCGTCCGGCGCTTGCCACGGTGGCACAACCGCTAGATACAGGAGTGCATGGAAGAAAAACACCGTTGACCATAGGCCGGCAGCCAGCCAGCGCGTGTGTACACGGTGCAACGACCACACACGCACAAAGCGCACCACGCTAGATTGAGCTCCAGCCATAAACCTTCCCTAGATATGCCAAGCGTGGCCCTGATATGAATATGAATAAATCTACGCCTGCTGAGGCAGATGCGCGCACCGACGCGAATGGTCGATGCATCATCAATACTGTATTCGGATGATCACACGCTGGACAAACCCAGCACACAGCAGCGGCAGTATAACACGGTGACTACCTCTATGACTTGCTCGAGAATTTACCCTCACGGGCAGTGTGAAAGCCAGCGGCCAAGCTTGTACGACAAGTATGTACAGCTTTGACAGCGCCTAGTCAAGCAACTATAATCCACCCAGCATCCATATCCTGCTTGGGGACTACCTTCCAACACTTATTTGGGGATTCTAGGTGGAAAACGAAGACATTTCCCTATGGCCATATGTTGCGGCAATTCTCGGCCGTTGGCCATTAATCCTTGCAACAGCTTTGATTGGCGCCATCGTAGGTATTACGATCTCGGCAGTCACGCCCAAAAAATATCAGGCCACCGCTGCTGTCGTCGTATTAATTCGGCAAACCGGTTCCCAAGCCGGCGCGAATCAACCTTTTCTCAGCGTCGAGACAATCGACGTTGGCTCGCGGCGGCAAGGCCTCCTGGCGCTCGCGGAAAGTAACGTGATCGAGGCTCAGATTTCACCAGATATTATTAGTCAGATTGCACCAGCAAAATATAAACCTGGCAAGCTGATTAAGTTCATTGATGCCACGTTAGATGGTGATTTACTGACAATCGATGCGCGGGCCTCCTCTGCAGAGCAAGCCAAACTCCTAGCCGATACCTGGGCCAGTACCTTTGTGTCGTATGCCCAGCCTTTGTTCGCAGACCGCCATACGGAGTTACGGCTTGCCGGGGAGGCAATCGCACCGTTCGAGCCATACAGTCCCAATACGATTCAAAACACGCTGCTAGGTGTCCTTACCGGACTTACACTCGGTGTATTACTCGCATTGGTTGTGAACATAACTGGTTTTGGCCTACCTGCAGGCTTACGTCGGCCCCAACGGAAGTCGTCTGCACAATCACCTTCGCCCACACGTTAGATAGCTAATAAGAGCGCGTGAGGCACGGCAAGCAATTGCTTGCTGTGCGCCGAGCAGTATGCAGGGAGACTACCTCATCCCTTTGTGCCTTGAGCTAGCTTAGCGACAACCAAAAATAGATCGGGGCCGTGGAGAACCGCTTTATCAAGCTTGACAAGCCATCTGTAGTTGGTATAATAGCCAGGCTGCTGTGACAACGGCAGCTTACCTTTCTAACCGAGCCGAAGTGGCGGAATTGGCAGACGCGCTACGTTCAGGGCGTAGTGAGCTTGCGCTCGTGTGGGTTCGAGTCCCACCTTCGGCACCAATATGACCCCGTAGCTCAGTGGATTAGAGCGCTTCCCTGCGGAGGAAGAGGTCGCGCGTTCGAGTCGCGCCGGGGTCGCCAAGCAAAACAGCCATCCTTGATCAAGGATGGCTGTTTCGTGTTGTCCAGAGCAAGCTCGTTCTCCACGCCATGCGTCACTGCGATTTCACGAACAGCACGCACAACATCGATGGATCAGGGTTGACCGTACTTCCGGCAGCTTCCATGGAACGGCGATGGAGTTGGCGTTACACCGCTTGATTTTGCACCTCCGGCCGGCCGAAGTAGATAATGCGCTTCCAGACCGGTGTCACCTGATCCGCGAAGATGACCACAAGATCACCGGCGGTTGCACGGCCTAACGCCTCGTCCACAGCCTCAAGCTCAGGCAACACCGTGGTTATGCGCGCTTCCGCAAAACCGGTACTGAGCACACCCTGCCTGACCAGGCCAGCCGCTTGCGCGGACGGTCGCCCGCGCAGGCTCGCATCCTGCTTGATAATCACCTCGTCGAACATACGACCGGCCAGCTCACCCAGCTTAACCAAGTCCTCATCACGGCGATCGCCGGGGCCGGAGACGACGCCAATCACCCGGTTGTACGACGGCCGCAGCTTGGCAACCAGATCGACCATATGCTCCAAGGCCGCCGGATTGTGGCCATAATCCATGATCACCCGAAACGGATACTCATCAAAAATGTTAAGCCGTCCAGGTGTTTGATAAAATGATGTGGTGAACGTACGCAGCGCTTGACGGATCGTTTCAACCGGCACATCCAGCACGTAGGCAATCGCCGTCGCCGCCAGCGCGTTGGCCACATTCACCCGAGCCTTGCCCTCCAAAGTCGCCGGTATCAGATGCGTCCACAGCAGCGGAATGTACTGCTCAGCATGATAAATCGCGATCATTTGGCCTTTGACGCCGCTTTGCAGCACCACCGCGATCCCACCCTCGGCGATATGCTCGCGGAGATGCTCAGGACCGTTGTCGCCGCCATGCATCGAGAAGTAGGCAATCCGGCCTTCCGCCCGCTCGCGCATCGCTACCGTGAGCGGATCGTCGGCGTTGAGCACGCTGGTGCCATGCTTGTCCACCACCTCCACGACCAACGACTTGACCCTGGCCAGATCTTCCAGCGTTTCAACCCCACGCAGGCCCAGATGGTCGGCCTGGATGTTAAGGACGGCGCCCACATCACAGCGGTCAAAGCCCAAGCCTTCCCGCAGAATACCACCGCGCGCTGTTTCCAGCACCGCCGCCTCGATGGTCGGATCCTTCAGCGCCATCCGCGCACTCCATGGCCCGGTCAGGTCGCCGCGCATATACAGCTCCCCGTCAATGTAAATGCCGTCCGTGGTCGTCAAGCCGACCCGCAGTCCGTGGAGCTTGAGCATGTGGGCAACCATGCGCGCCGTGGTGGTCTTGCCATTCGTTCCCGTGATCGAGACAATGGGAATGCGCGCCGGTGTGTTCGGCGGAAACAGCATGTTGATGACGGGCCTGGCGACGTTGCGCGGCGTGCCCTCGGAAGGCTGGAGATGCATCCGGAAGCCGGGACCAGCGTTCACCTCGACGATGCCGCCGCCGATTTCACGCAACGACTCGCCGATGTTCGGCGTGATAATATCGATACCCGCGATGTCCAAACCAACTACCCGCGCGGCACGACGCGCAATTTCAATATTGTCGTAGTGGATGTCGCTGGTGCGATCGATGGCGGTACCGCCCGTAGAGATATTGGCCGTCGAGCGGAGGTGGAAGATTTCACCAGGCTGGAGCACCGTGTCCGCGGTATAGCCGGCCTGCTGCAATAACCGCTGGGCCTGCTCGTTGATCGTGATGCGGGTCAATACCTTTTCGTGGCCAATGCCCCTGCGCGGGTCCTGATTGGTAATTTCGACCAGCTCGGCAATCGTGTGCTGGCCGTCGCCTTGTACATGCGCCGGCACGCGCTCCGCGACCGCCACCACCTGCTCGTTCACGACCAGCACCCGGTAATCCTTGCCTTGGAGGAATGTTTCTACCAGCACGGCAGAACGGTACTGCGCCGCCTGCTCGTAGCCCCAGCGCACCTGCTCCGCGTCCTGCAGGTTGAGCGAGACCCCCCGGCCATGGCTCACATCGAGCGGCTTCGTCACAACGGGATAGCCAAAGCGCTCCGCGGCCGCAACGGCTTCCTCTGCCGAACGGACCAACATATTGCGCGGCACCGGCAAGCCGACATCATCCAGCAGCCGATTGGTGAGCTCTTTATCGCTGGCTGTTTCGACCGCGATATTGGACGTGCGGCTGGTAACACTGGCACGAATCCGGTGCTGATACTTGCCATAGCCCAGCTGCACCAAGCTTTGCTCATCCAGTCGGATGGCAGGAATACCGCGCTGGCACGCCTCGTCGACCAACGACTGTGTGGTTGGACCGAGGGCTAGGCGTTGGGCTAGCACAATCAGCTCTTCCAATTCAGCCTGGTAATCGAAGGGCGCATCGGGCGACGTTGCCGCCAGGCCATGATCGGGCGTTAGCAGTTCCAAACCTTGCACGCCCTGGAGTTCAGTGGGCAGGAGGTGGTTAACGAGCCGCAGGGCAAGCCTGCCAGCTAGCAGCCCTACATGCTCCTCGATATACGAGTACACCACATAGTAGATGCCCTCCCCTTCGCCCGCGCCACGCGTTTTACCATACGTTACGGGTGTGCCGGCTAAACATTGCAGCTCCAGGGCAATATGCTCGGAAACATGGCCCAGCCAGGTACCTTCGCGTAGGCGCCGGACAAAGCCACCAGGCTCACCGTACGAGCAGCCATGCTCATGCAGCGTCGGCATCAACTCCAGCAAGCGATCAGTGAAGTCGGCCAGTTCGGAGGTTGGGTGTTGCTCAAGCTGCTCAAGATCGAGCTTAAAGCGGATGACGGGCCGGTACCCGTACGGATTCGGGCCGCGAAACGCTCGGGCTTCAAGGACGCGCATGGAAGTACCTCTTTATGAACACACCATCAGCTGTTTACGCTCAGCGTTCCCACAAGCATGTTTGACGATCGAAATTGTGCAACCCCGTCCATCGCCTGATCTGGAGTGCACTGCTGCCCGATATCACCCATTCTAAATCCCTTCGTCATCGAAGTATGTATGCGCCTCGAACGGCAAGGGAGGCGTAGCCGGAATGATCGGCTGCCGCTTGGCGATATCAAACTGGTAGCCATGGGTCAACAAGTGGAGGCGGATATTGTGGATCGAGAGCGGAGCGTTATCGGGCAGCCGATAAATATCATTGTAGGTCATATCACGGCCATCGATCACTGTAACTGAGCCCCGGCCGATCACGGTGATGATGCGGTCAGGGTCGACCTCGATCGCGGTATCTTCATCCAAGCCCACGCCGAGTAGATACGGATTATGCGCCAGTGCCGTCACCAAGCGGCCGGTACGACCGCGGGCGCCAAAATGCTGATCGACCAACAGTCGATTGATCAGGCCTAGCCCTGGCGCGAAATGCATCATCGCTTTGCGCGGGGTGATGCCGCTCATGCCGTAGGCCATCATATGCTGGCAAACAGCCGAAGCACCCGCGCTGGTTCCCGCAACTGCACAGCCAGCCCGATACGCTCGCCGAATCCTGGTTGCCGCAGGCGTACCGCCCAGGATGGTCATTAACTTGAGCTGATTGCCACCCGTCAGAAAGATGCCCGTCGCTTTGTCGATCGGCGCGAGCAGCTCTTCATCGGCACATTGCTCTCGGGTGTAGAGCTTCAGCACATGCACCTGCCCGACACCGAGCTCGGTAAAGATGCGCTCGTAGGTCCGGGCGACAAGCTCATAGATCTCGGAGGCGGTGGCGATGATCGCAATACACCCCCTGGTATGGCCGGCGAGCTCGACAAAGCGGCGCAGAATAGTGCGGTTACCCGCTTTATCCTCCGCACCGCCGATCATCAGCAGGGTACCGAGATCTGGGTACTGTCGTTCGATTTCGTTATTGGTTCGCGCAGGCGTCATGGCGAGCGATTGTAGCACATCTTGGACAATCACTCACGTTATGCCATGCTTTGCCATAGCAACTCAAGTAAAGTGATAGCGTGCTCAGATTCTGCCGGCGGCGCGTCCCTTGGCTAGCACCCGCTCCGCCATCCGCAGCGAGGCCGCGTCGATCAGTTCACCGCCTAGAGCCACTGCGCCACGCCCTTCGCCGTCCCTTGCCGCCCGATAGCGCTGCACAATCTGCTGCGCGCGCGCCAACTCCGCGTCGGTTGGCGTAAAGACAGCGTTGATTGGCTCGATCTGCCCGGGATGAATCGCCCATTTGCCGTCACACCCAAGCGCACGGGCGAGCATTGCGCTCCGTTGTAGCCCAGCCGCATCCTGGTAGGCACCATACGGCCCATCCAGCGCTTCCAGCCCGGCGGCCTTGGCCGCGACCACCATCCGGCTCAACGCGGCGTGCCACAGGTGGCCGGGGTAGTCGGGAACAGGCGCCCCAATCTCCAGCACCGGCATCCCAACCGACGCGGCAAAGTCGCCGGGGCCAAAGATCAGCGCGGCCAGTCGTCTGCTTGCCGTGGCGATTTGCTCGACATGCGCCATGCCCTGCGCTGTTTCAATTTGCGCCTCGATCATGAGGGGGCCGCGCAAGCCCTGCTTTGTCTCGATCTGCGTCAGCAGAGTATCAAGCATATACACATCGCCCGGCAGATTAACTTTGGGCAGAATAATCACGTCGATAAAGTCGCCTGCGCCTTCGACAACGGTGATCAGATCATCATAAAACCAGTGCGTCGAGGTGGCGTTGATGCGGACGCCGCGCAGCTTCGTACCCCAATCATGTTGGTGCAGCGCTGCAATGATCTGTTGCCGGGCTGCCGCGCGCTGATCCGGCGCGACCCCGTCCTCCAGATCCAGAAACACAAGATCGGCTGCGCTGGCAGCGGCTTTGGCCACAAACCGTGGATTGCTGGCTGGAACAGCTAGTTCCGTTCGCCGCGGCTTCGCTGGCCCGGCTTGTCCAATCATGGTGTTCCCTCACAATAGTGGCCACCGCATTTCTCCACCTAGCGAGGGCGGGTCGTCCAAGTGGCGACGATGGAGCCGTCTCCATATTGTCACCCAACTGGCCGATTCCGCAACCAGACATTCCAGGCGCTACGTGCTGCATCATCCAGCTTTGCATGGAGGTACGGCCTGGGTTAAGATGCGCATAGCCACGGCAGGCCCGCGGCACCACCTGATGGGCGGACACCAATGGTAAAGGAGCCAATGATGAGTGACAAACCAGCATTTGTGCCGGGGCTTGAAGGGATTGTCGCGGCGCAAACCAAGCTTAGCAGTGTTGATGGGCAGGCGGGCGAGCTGCTCATCGCCGGATTCCCCGTGGAAGAGCTGGCCGGCAAAGCTTCCTTTGAGGAGGCGCTGTACTTGCTTTGGCACGATGCACTGCCGAACGCCGAGCAGCTAACGAGCCTGAAGCAAGAGCTGGCAGCCCAGCGCGAGCTACCGCAGGCCACGCTGGAACTGCTCCGCGCGGCGGCACGCAGCAAGGTCGCCGATATGGATGCGCTACGGATGGGCGCCAGCACCTTGAGCCTCCAAACTACCGGCGGCGCGGCGAGCGACGCTGCGCAGCGTGATGCCGTCCGGCTGGTAGCAAGCTTTCCCACGATTGTGGCAGCCTACCGACGATTACTTGGCGGCGAAGAGCCGATTGGGCCGCGCGCGGATCTGGACCATGCCGCAAACTATCTGTATATGTTGTCCGGTCAGGAGCCCAACCCTGAGCGCGCCCGCGGCCTCGAAACCTATCTTAACACCGTCTCGGACCATGGCCTCAACGCCTCCACCTTTACGGCCCGTGTCATCATTTCCACTCAATCTGACATGATCTCGGCGATTGTTGGGGCGATCGGGGCGCTGAAAGGACCACTGCATGGCGGCGCGCCCGGGCCGGCCCTCGACATGGTCTTTGAGATCGGCGAGCCAGAAAAAGCCGAGCCGTACATGCGCGCCAAGCTGGAGCGCGGCGAACGGCTGATGGGGTTTGGCCATCGCGTTTACAAGGTGCGCGATCCGCGCGCGGAAGTGCTCTCGGTTGCCGCTGAGCGCATGTATCGGGCTGATGGGGATATGCGGCTGTATGAGCTGACGCGTCAGGTCGAACAGACGGCGGTAGCGCTGCTGGCAGAGTTCAAGCCGGGCCGCAAGCTCCAGACCAATGTCGAATTCTACACCGCACTGCTGTTGCATGGCCTGGGCTTATCAACCGACGTCTTTACGCCGACCTTTGCCATTGGACGCGTTGCAGGCTGGACGGCCCACTGCTTCGAGCAGCTGCGCAACAACCGTATCTACCGTCCTCAGTCGGTCTACACGGGCGTGAAAGATCGACGCTACATCCCGCTCGAACAACGCTAGCGGCGCAGGAGGCAGTCACCGGGATTCAAGCTGTGGCGCTGCTCATGCTATGCGGTTGGGAAACCGGCAGTGCGCGGCTTGATGCAGAGCGATACCTACCATGCACTAGGTTGCCACTACCCAGCTGCGGAGCTGGACTGGGCGACAGGAGAGAAGGGGATGGCTCAACCGGAGCGGCTAACAAGCGGGGAAAGAATAGCTCAGACTGGAGCGAGGGAAGTGTCAGTCTCGCCGGTAACGCTCGGCGTGATCCTGGGGATTGGGATCGCGGGTACGCTTGACGAAGTGATCCTGCATCAGCTGTTACAGTGGCACAACTATTATGTTCACACGACGGAAAGCGGCCGCATCATCAGCGACGGCTTGTTTCATCTCTTCTCGTCGGCTTGTTTAGCGCTCGGCGCGCTGTTGTTGTGGCGTTGTCGCCACGCAGCCCGAATGCCTGGTGATAGCCGCTTACTGGCCAGCGGCATACTGCTCGGCCTGGGTGGCTTCAATCTGTTTGACGGTACAATTCAGCATAAACTACTGGGCCTCCACCAGGTACGTGAAGGCGTGGCCAATACGCTGCCGTATGATCTCGCGTTTATCGGGATTGCACTAACGGTGTTCGTCGCGGGTTGGCTGTTACGGCGGAGCGTTCGGAGATCACGCACGTAGTGCGCTGGGCTTGTAAAGGACGTTGGAGGCTATGACCCTTCAGGTAGACGGGTTCATCCTCGACCGTGGCTTTCAGGTGCTTTTCGATCAATATCCAGCCGTCCGCCGCAAGCTGGACTACGGAGCGCTCGACCTCCGAGCGTGGGAACCGGGCGCGATCATTTGCCAAAACGGTCGTCGTACGGTGCTGACCGATCCGCCTGCGCGAGCAAACAGCATAGCGTACTGTTGTGGCACCAATCTGCGGCGCCGTTATGTTATTTCATGCCCCAGGCAACAATCTCCAGCTGACTCGCAAAAAAATCGGGCTGGTCGAGCAGATACAGCGGGGATT
>JADDQF010000114.1:0-23673 GCA_016781505.1 bacterium | reverse complement strand
AAAAAAATCGGGCTGGTCGAGCAGATACAGCGGGGATTGGGGGTCGAGCAGCATGTCGAAAGAGGCACGCGCCTCAGCCTCCAGGTAGGGCCCTGAGCGCTCGGCAACATCTCGCAGATAGCTGTCAAGATACAGACGCTCGTCGTCGCTCAGCGGCGCGTGATGATCGATGGTGCGGGTGCGAACATGGCAGGTGTGCAGCTCAGCCATTTTGAATGCGCCACACAGATTACGGCCGATGTAAAATTTTCCGGTAGCCCGGCTGCTCTCCCGCAGCGCATCGAGCTGGGCTTGCCGAACTGCAAGCTCAAGCTCGGCCGGCCAGGGCAACAACATATGATGCAGCGTATCGTTTTCGAGGATGGCCACCGTGCCGCCTGGCCGCACCACACGCCGGAGCTCCCGTAGCGCCGTGATCGGATCGGGCAAGCTGTACAAGCTATGCGCGCACCAGGCCAGATCAAACTCGTCATCGGCAAAGGGCAAGCCGGCGATGTCACCGATCTGGAGCTCGATGTTCGCGGCAAAGGGCGTTGTGTTGGCGTGACGCCTGGCTACCTCCAAATACGCCGGCGCAATGTCGACGCCCACGACCTGCCCACTGCTGCCGACTCGCTCAGCGAGCCACACCGAATACACTCCATCGCCGCAGGCCATATCCAGCACTCGTGCGCCCAGCTGCAGCGGCAGATCATTAACCAGCGCCTGGAGCGGCCCGGCACACGCCCGATGAAACGCCGACAGCATCGGGGCATAGGCCGGCAGCGCATCGGTATCCAAGCCGGAGCGCACCTCGTTTCCAAACGCCGACTGTTCTTGGGAAACCATCTGCATGTCCTCTCGGCGTGCGGGGTCGCGCGATTAATCCTGCGGTTGATTGGAGTCGATCACACAAAATTCATTGCCGTCGGGATCGGTCAGCACCACAAAATCCGCATCGGGCGGATATTCCCAAGGTATGCGGGTGGCGCCTAATGCCAGGAGCCGAGCAACTTCGGCAGCTTGATCGGCAGCATACAGATCGAGATGCAGGCGATTGAGGCCCTGCTTGGGCTTGTCGGTCAGCTGCAGCGACACATTCGACCAGCGGCGGTGCGGATCGGTTAGTACTACAAAGTCCGTTCCCGGCGAACGCACCACGTAGCCTAGTGCGGCGGTCCAAAATGCAGTGGCTCGCTCCACATCCGTCACATTAATCACCGTCGAGCCGACATACAAACCCATAAGATGCTCCTCCAACCCAGGTTTGTGTATCAAAAAATGTGCCCGTCCAAGCCTTTACGCTGCAGCACATAGATGCGCGGACGCAGATGGCCACCGCCAAAAGGCAGCTTGATCGGCAGCAGCTGTCGCAGCGTCCAGTCGGCGGCAGCGTCGGCAACCAGCCGCTCCCACAGGCGAATATCTTGTGTGATTGCGGCGAAGAGCCCCCCTGCGACCGTTACCCGTGCCGCTTCGCGCAGGATGCGGGGGTACAGCTCCAGATTGCGCTCGTGCGACCCGACGAGCTGGCCGAACGGCAGATCGGCCAGTACCGCATCCACCCAAGCGTCTGGGGTGGGCAGCGCACCCGCATCCCAGAGCTCAAGCCGGATCCCGTCGGCACCGCTTGCCGCCACATTCGCCCGCGCACACTCCAATGCGCCTCCATCCATGTCGCAGCCTACGGCGATACGGGCGGAAGCGGCAGCCAGCCGCTCGATCAGCAGGCTCGCCGAGCCGCAAGCCAGGTTGAGCACAACGTCATCGGCATGTGGCTGCGTGAGCAGCGCCATAGCGTGCGCAACCGATGCGTTAAGCGCGCCAGGCAGGTTGCACACGCGCCAGCGCCGCGCCGAAAGCGGCCGCGGCGACAAACGGATCAACACTTCCCAGCCAGGATCGGACCCTTGCGTTGCCTCCTTTCGGGCATCAAGTGGACGGCGCAGGCGTAGCAGCAGGTTGCCCTCCTCGGCCACGTACGCCAACCCGGTTGCGTTAGCCAGCTGCTCGCGCAGCCGGACCAGCACGGATGATTCTTCGCCCGCCGCACTGATGCGCAAGGTTTGAAACGCGTCACGAGGGTGGAGCGCCCGCACAGTCTCGATCGCACGGAGCAACGTGTCAAAGGCGGACTGGCCAAGCAAGGCTTTTGGACGGGGGATCGCGAAGTGGTGGCGCTCGTACACCGCCAGCACGGTAGCGAGCCCAAGCAGCGCGGTACGCTCCCCCGCGTAACGGATCGGCAGCAGACCTTCCCGCACAATTGGCTCGCGCACCATGTGTCGCCCCAACGACCGCTGGAGCTCCTGGCCGGCGATGTCCTCCAGTCCAGGAATAACTTCCACTTCAAAAGCCGCCGCTTCCCGCTGTGGCTGCTGCCGCTGTTGATTGTGTTGACGTGGCATATCGCCACGCTTCAGCAACTTCTTGGCCTTGACGGTCTGGCAACCCTTAACGGAAACGTTGAAGGAGGCCGCGAAACCTCTGCTCGTATCAGCCTGCTAGGCCAGCCACCGTTACCGGCGCAACGTTTCGGCCAACTTGGCGCCAAGCTGCTCCAGGCTGTGGAGGTTATGCACCGGCAAAAAGTCGTCGACGTGGGGCAGCGCCGCCTGCAGGCCGCGCGTGAGCGGCTGGTAACCGGCCATGCCCAGCATTGGGTTCAGCCAGATCAGCCGGTGCGAAGTACGACGCAGGCGGGCAACCTCATGGCCGAGTACGGCGGGCTCACCCCGATCCCAGCCATCGCTGATCAGCAGCACGACCGCGCCCCGCCCCAGCACACGTCGCCCCCAATCGAAGTTGAAGGCTTTGAGCGCGTCGCCAATGCGTGTGCCACCACCCCAATCCACAACTGCCGCACTCACCGCGTCAACGGCCTCGTCAATATCCTTGTGCGTCAACATTTTGGTGATGCGCGTGAGACGGGTGCCAAACACAAAGGTCTCAACATCGTGGAGGCCGGCGCTGATCGCGTGCACAAACTGAATCAGGATGCGACTATAGCGATCCATCGAGCCGCTGATGTCACACACCACCACCAAGGGACGCTGCTTTAGCTTGCGCTCCTTGTGGAGCAACGTGATCGGCTCGCCGCCGCTCCTGAGCGTTGCCCGCAGCGTACAACGCGCATCGATGCGACGATGGCCACTTCGCCTGTAGCGCCGGATTTGCCGCGGCGCAACCCGTGGTTGGAGCTGGGCAATCAGCTCACGCGCCTGGTCAAGCTCATCGCCGGTGAAGTGCGCAAAATCTTTTTGCCGCAGCTGCTCGCTCTGGCTGTAAGACATCTGCACCTCGACCTCGGTCTGCTCCTGCGGCTGCTCCCGATCAGCAGGACGAGTATCGCGCTCACGCTGGAGCCGCCGAGGAATACGCACTTCCTGGGCAGGCGAGTCGGGTAAGGCAATTCCCCCAGGCTGGCCGTTGCGCTGCGCCGCCCAGAAAAAGGTCCTGGCCTCGTCAAATACCGGCAGATCCTCACGGCGGCGCACCAGCAGAGTACGACAGGTTAGATACACGTCCTCACGGCGGCCAATTGCGATATGTTCCAGCGCCTGGAGCAAATCAAGCATCTGCCGTGGATCGACGGCTACGCCAAACTGCCGCAGTAAACGGCCAAAGGCGAGCAGATGGTCAAGCAAATGATGCGATGCGTCTGGAAACATCACACACCTCACAAACGCCCGGCCGCTGGAGGGGCGGGCTATCCAGGAGCGAAGGCCGCCTGCGCGGCCTCTATTGAAACTATTCAGCATCAAAGCAGCGCGCAAGCTCGCTGATTAATGTAGTCTGCGCGTGGTGTGCCGGTTGATTGACCACGTCCTTCTTCACCTAGGGCACTGAACGCTTACCGACGGTAAAAATGTCATAGCTCCCTTGCCACCTCAAGCATGCATCTAGAAGAACCTCATGGGTAACGACATGCAAGCTCGCTCCTTTAACCTCACCGATCAATTTTGCCGGATTGATTGTGGGAGTACATCGCGCGAGCAAATGCACATGGTCATCGATGCCACCAAGCGCTATCACCCTGCAGCCAAGATTTTCACATTTTGCCCTGTTCGCGGCATACACGCCTGGCTGAATCTCAGGTATCAGCAGCGGCAAGCGATCCCAGGTCGCCCACAGGCAATGTATGTACAGTTCAGTGTAGGGAGCCATGAATTGCTTTCAGAAAGGACTTCATCAACTTCCAGCCCGCGTAGGTTTGCTGCGCTTTCCAGTTGCCAGCCCAATTACGGGGTCTGCGCATTGCTCTAGCCCGCGTAGGCTGGCTCGCTCTTGTGTTGCCCGCCCCTTCATGGGCTGGGCTACCGAGTTACCCCCGCAATCACAACCCGGCATCTACCCAGCCCGCGAGCATGTCTTTCCCATCTCGCTCACTGTCCCAGCATGGTACGCACGCCGCGCTTTCGCACTGCCGCAATATCGTCCTGATATTTCAGGATCGCACCCAGCGTATCATCAACGGTTTCGGGATCGAGCGCGGTGCGGTCCAGCGCGGTCAGGGCCGCTACCCAATCCAGCGTCTCGGCGACGCCCAGCAACAGATCTAGCTGCCGCAGCTCATGCACAAAGGCGACGCTGCTGACTAAGTCGTTCACCAACATTTGGCATCCGCGCATGGACATCGCAATCTCTTTCTGGATCGTCGGATATTCGATCCAGTGATACAAACACCGCCGCTTTAAGGCATCATGAATTTCGCGCGTGCGGTTGGAGGTCAGCACGACCACGGGAGGCTGGGCAGCCGCAATCGTCCCGATCTCCCGGGATCGTCACCTGAAAGTCACTCAGCACTTCGAGCAAGAACGCCTCAAACTCGTCGTCGGCGCGGGCTAGCTCGTCCACCAGCAGCACGGCGGGGCGACCGGCGGAAGACACTTCCAGCGCTTGCAGCAGCGGCCGCTTCAGCAAAAAACCGGGACCAAAAATATCATGCAGCACGTGCTCTTTGGCGCCCGCCGTCTGCTCTGTCGCCCGCAGATACAGCATTTGCCGCGGATAGTTCCACTCACAGACCGCCGTCGCTACATCCAGCCCTTCATAACATTGCAGCCGAATCAGCTCTGTGTCGAGCAAGCGAGCCAAGACTTTGCCGATCTCGGTCTTGCCGACCCCGGCTTCACCTTCGAGCAACAGCGGCTTGCCAAGCTTAAGCGCCAAAAAGGCCGCCGTGGCCAGGGGCCGGTCGGCAATGTAAGATTGCGCGCTGAGGCCAGATTGGAGCGCATCGATCGAGCTTAACAGCGGCGTTATAGACATACGAGTTGCTCCTTGCAAGGTCTGCTATGCTACAAGTACATGTGGCGACAACCGCGGTTGGTTAGCCGGCGCTGATCGTTACCTGTATCGTACCATGAGCCGGTCTGCCAGCAGTGTTGCTGTTTCGAACTGCTACCATGCCGGAGGGCGGGCAGCCAATTTGTCAAAGGAGACAAAGATGACGACCCCTACCGTACCTACTGTTGATGTTCCCACCTTACGTGCCTGGCTTGAAGACCATCGGCCGCTCTCACTTCTGGATGTACGGATAGTCGCTGATGTAGCCTTCAACGAGCAGCCGATTACGGCAACATTGGCAGCCACAATAGTCTTTCTCGAGCCGGTGCTTACGTCCCCGGCTACGTTTACGGAGCACACGCTGGCACATCTGCCGCCAGCACCGGCCAATCACCAGCGGATTGTTGCGATCAACGAAGCTGGCGAGCTTCCCGACGGCGACCATACCGAGCTGGAGGCCGGCGCTAACCGGTGTGCGGTTGCCAGCTAGCATTGATTCAAAAGCAACCACCATTCATCCACGGGAGCAACAACCAGTGCCAGCCATACACAAGCATCCAGAGTTTATCGTGCGGAGCGCCGAGCCCTTCAACGGCGGTCCGCCGCTGCCGCTGCTACGCGAACATGTAGTTACCCCCTCGGAGCTATTTTTCGTCCGCAACCATGGCAATGTGCCGGACGTTGACGTAGCCAGCTACCGGCTGCGCGTCGAAGGGGTCGTTGATCGTGAACTACAATTATCGCTCGCCGAATTGCGCAACGAGTTTCCGTCCGTCACACTACCCGCAACGCTGCAGTGCGCGGGCATTCGGCGGACCGAACTGATGGCCGTCGAGCCGATTCCGGGCGAGCTACCCTGGGAAGCCGAAGCGATCAGCCATGGTGTATGGCGAGGTGTACCGTTGCACGCAGTTCTGGCAGCAGCAGGCGTGGACAGCACGGCCAAGCATGTGGCGTTCAGCGGGCTTGACGTGGTTCAGCGCCGTGGCGAGACCTTTGGCTTTGGCGGCTCGATTCCACTTGCCAAAGCGTTAAGTCCTGAGCTGATGCTCGCGTATGAGCTGAACGGGGCGCCACTACCGCCAACCCATGGATTTCCGCTGCGAGTCCTAGCGCCTGGTTATGTGGGGGCCCGTAGTGTGAAGTGGTTAGCGACCATCACGCTCCAGGCCGAGCCCTCTGCCAACTATTTTCAGCAGCGCGCCTACAAGCTTTTCCCACCGGACGTTCATGCCAACACCGTGGATTGGGCCGAGGGCGAGATGCTCGGCGAGCTGGATGTCAACGCCGTTATTTGCCAACCAACCGCTGATGCAACCCTGCCGAGGGGCACCATCGACGTCCAAGGCTATGCCATCGCAGGCGGGCCACAGGGTATTGAGCGCGTCGAGGTATCGAGCGACGGCGGGACAACCTGGACCGAAGCCCGGCTAAGCGCGCCACTCCAACCGTGGTCCTGGCGCTTTTGGAGCGCCCAACTCGCGCTAAGCGCCGGGTGCCACCAGCTGGTCGTGCGGGCGTGCGCCATGGACGGCGCTACCCAACCACCCGTAGCGGGACCGATCTGGAATTTCAAGGGCTACATGAATAATGCCTGGCACCGCATTACCATTGTGGTTAGCTGACGGCAACGATACGCAGGGCGGCTGTGGCACATTCCACAGCCGCCCTGCGGTTGAGGCGTAACCTACGTTGCGGAGTGCGCCTGCGCCAACGCCCGCGTCAACCCCCGCTTGGCCAGCACCCGTACAAGGTGCGCACGGTACTCCTCGGATGCACTGATATCGCCGATATAGTCCAAGCCCTCGCTGGCCCGCTCGGCCGCCACGGCCACATCTGCACCACCTTTGAGCGCGTCCTCGGCGGCACGGGCCCGCTGTGCCTTGGGCCCCGCTCCCGTCACACCGATGCGGCAATCGGCCACGCTGCCATCCGCGCCCAAATGCACCATCGTCGCCACGCCTACGATGGCCTAGCCCGACGCGGGATGCTTGAATTTCTCATAGGCACTGCCCATCTGCGCCGGCATCTGCGGAATGGTAATCCCGGTCAGCAGCTCGCCCGGCTCGACCGCGCTTTGCAGCATGTCGACAAAAAAATCACCGGCGGCAATCGTGCGCTCGCCTTGGAGCCCGACCACCTTGAACTCTGCGCCGAGCGCCAGCACCACTGTCGGCATATCCGCTGCGGGATCGGCATGGGCCACCGAGCCACCGATGGTGCCGCGATTACGCACCTGGGGATCGCCTACATTGGCCGCGCACTCCACCAACATCGGTAGCCGCTCGGCCAGCTCGCGCGACGTTTCCACATCCCGATACGTGGTAAGCGCGCCAATCGACACATTCCCGTTGACCTGAATGCCTCTTAGCTCAGACAGCTTGCCAATGTCCACCAGCATTGGCGGCGTCATCAGCCGGATCCGCATGGCGAGCAGCAGCGAGTGCCCACCGGCCAGCACCTTGGCCTCCGGATTTTGGCTGAGCAGCTGAAGCGCCTCCGCAAGGGTGGTCGGCGCGGCGTATGCAAAATCGCTCGGATACATGCAGCCTCCTGAAGCAAACCAAGCAGAGCGCAGCCAGGACAGTTCCCCGATCTGCGCGCTTGGTTGCTGATTTATCGCTCGTGAATCGCCCGCCAAACCTTCTCCGCAGTGTAGGGCATGTCCAGATGGCGCACGCCCAGGTGCGACAGGGCATCGATCACCGCGTTGGAGACACACGCGCCCGACCCAATCGTGCTGGCCTCACCTGCACCCTTGACGCCCATCGGGTTGACCGGCGACGGCGTGACCGTGCGATCAAGCTCGTAGTGCGGCACCATATCGGCGCGGGGGATGGCATAGTCCATCAGCGAGCCCGTCAGCAGCTGGCCGTTCTCGTCATACACCGCGCCCTCGTACAACGCCTGCGCTAGGCCCTAGGCGATGCCGCCATGCAGCTGCCCGTCCACGATCAGCGGATTGATCACGTTGCCCACATCGTCCACGGCCACATAGCGCAGCACATGCACCTGGCCGGTATCCCGGTCGATCTCAACCGTGCAGATGTGCGTGCCGAACGGAAACGTGCAGTTCGGCGGATCGTAATAGCTGGTCTCGTCGAGATACGGCTCCATGCCCTCCGGCAGATCGTACGCCACATGCGCTTGCAGCGCGAGCTCCTGGATCGTTTTCGCAGCGTCGGGCGCACCGCGCACAAACGCCTTGCCGTTCTCAAAGACGATGTCTTCTTCCGCCGCTTCGAGCATGTGCGCCGCCAGCTTGCGCGCCTTGTCCTTGATCTTAGCCACGCTCTTGTAGATCGCGGTGCCACCAACTGTTGCAGAGCGCGAGCCATACGTGCCGTAGCCAAAGAGCGCGCCCTGGGTGTCGCCAAACTCAACGATCACGTCCTCGTACGGCACGCCCAGCTCGTCGGCCACAAGCTGTGCAAACGTTGTTTCATGCCCCTGACCGTGCGGCATCGACCCGGTTGTCACGACGACTTTGCCCGTCAGATGCACCTTGACGTTGGATGATTCCCACAGGCCGGCGCCCCAGCCTTCGCCGGCCAAGCCGATCCATTTGCTCGGCGCAACGCCGCACACCTCGCAGTACGAAACCACGCCAATGCCCAGCAGTCGGCCTTGTTGCCGCGCTGCGGCCTGCTCAGCCCGAAATTGCTGGTAGCCGATCAGTTCGAGCGCCCGATCCAGCGCCGGCTCGTAGTTGCCCGAGTCGTAGGGCAACATGCCTAGCCCGGTATCGTAGGGGAAGTCTGCGGGCTGGATAAAATGCGCGCGGCGAATTTCGGCCGGATCGATCCCGACTTCGTCGGCAAACAAATCCATCGCCCGCTCGATCACATAGGTCGCTTCGGGCCGCCCCGCGCCGCGATACGCATCCACCATCGCCGTGTTGGTGTACACGCCATCGACTTCGCAAAAGATCGCCGGAATCTTGTACACGCCCGCCAACATGCGCCCGTACAACGTCGTGGGAATACCCGGCGCGATGGTGGAGCAGTAGCCGCCGAGGCTCGCGTAGGTATGCACGCGCATGCCGGTAATCCTGCCGTCGCGCGTGCCGGCGATCTCGATGTCGGTGATATGATCGCGGCCTTGTGCCGTGGTTTGGCAGTTTTCACGCCGCGATTCGATCCACTTGACGGGTGCATTGGTCGCCTTGGCAGCGTAGAGCATCGCCGCCATTTCGGGGTACACAAAGATTTTCGCGCCAAAGTCGCCGCCCACATCCGGCGCGATACAGCGGAGCTTGTTTTCGGGAATGCCGAGTACAAACGCGGTTAGCAGCAGGCGCATCACATGCGGCGCTTGCGAGCTCATGTATTCGGTGTACTCGCCCGTCGCCGGATTGTACTGCGCGATATAGCCGGTGCATCTCCCAGAATGCTTGCTGCATCGGGTGATACTGACCATCAATGGCCAGGCCCTCAATCGTGGTAACCTGCGCGCCATCGGCTTGTACCGCCAGCAGCGTGCAGCTTTTCACACTCTGGCCATCGAGATGGACCACACACGCGCCGCATTGGGAGGTGTCGCAGCCGACGTGCGCGCCGGTGAGGTTGAGCTGCTCGCGTAGATAGTGCACCAGCAGCAACCGTGGGGGAATGTTGTGGTGGTACGTTTTGCCGTTGACCGTGACCGAAATCTACACCATGACCTCCTTTGGTCGTGCCCGAAATATGGACAGCACCGCTGTTAACAGCAGCCGGGAAGATGCGCTATGGTCTTCGTGCTTGCGTTGCGGGAAACTAATGACGTGGTACATCGTCGGCAGCGAAGGGCGGGAAAGCTCGCTGGATGATGCCACCCGTATTATGCACTACTTCACTCTTATTTACAATCAGGCAGTGCTATGGAAACGTACACTGTGTCCGCGCTTTTGGTTGCACCAATATGCTGGCAGGCTCGTTGCGCAGTGTAAGCTACAGCGTCCGCGGCATCCGCCACAGATACCAGCTCACCAACGTCCGGTACGGCCGCCAGCGCTCGCCGATGATGCGCAGCTCCTTGGGCTTGGGCCGCTCGGGGAGGCCCAGTAGCCGTTGCACGCCCACGGCAACGCCGAGGTCGTCGACGGGCCACACGTCCAGCCGTCCCAGTGAAAAGATCAGCAACATCTCGGCCGTCCAGCGTCCGATACCCTTGACGCCGATCAGCGCCGCAATCACATCCTCATCCGGCAGATTCGGCAGCCGATCAAGATCAAGTGTGCCCGCCACAATCCGGGCGCTCAAATCTTTGAGATACAGCACTTTCGCTCCCGAGCAGCCCGCCACACGCAGCTCGTCGTCGGGAGTGGCCAGCAGCTGGTGGGGCATTGGAAACGGCGCGGGAGCGTACAAGGCACACACCCGCTCCACGATTTTTTCTTTGGCCTTGGTCGATATTTGCTGCGAGATGATCGCATGGACCAGCGCAAAAAAGAGATCTTGCCGTAATGTCAGCGTACACGGGCCGACGGCGTCGATCAGCCGAGCCAAAGCTTCGTCGCCGGCCCGCAGCTGCGCAACGCCAGCAGCCAGCACCTCGGGGTCAAGCTGGCGTAGCGCAGGAGTTGGCAGTGGGGCTGGTGCTAGAACTGCCACACGCCGTTCTCCTGGACCAACTCGCCATCACAAAAGATTTGGCCACCCTGCCGCAGATCCTTCACCATGTCCCAATGCACATTGCTCCGATTCTTGCCGCCGATAAACGGAAAGCCATTGCCCACGGCCAGATGAATCGTGCCATAGATCTTTTCGTCGAAGAGCACATTTTCCATATGCTGCTGGATGCCGGGATTGCAGCCGATGCCGAGCTCGCCCAGCACACGCGCGCCCGGATCGGCGTCGAGCATCTTCAGCAGAAATTCTTCGTTCCGCCGTGCCGTCGCCTCAACCACACGGCCACCCTCAAAGACCAGCCGCACGCCCTCAACTTCATAGCCGCCATACACCGCCGGAAATTCGCTGTAGCTGATCACGCCGTTGGCCGAATCTTCAACCGGACTGTAGAAAAACTCTCCGCCGGGCATGTTTTTGTGGCCGTCGTCAACCAAGGCTACCCGCCCCTGCAGGCTCAAGCGCAGATCGGTATCGGCGCCAACGATCCGTACTTCGTCGGCGGCGTCGAACCGATCCGCGAGGCGGCGCATCTTCCGTCCTTCTTCGTCCCAATCCAGCAAGCAGGCGCCGAAGACAAAATCCTCATACCGACTAAGCGTCATGCCGGCATCCTGGGCCAGTGCTGGCGTTGGATACACGCAGGTTACCCAGGGAAACGCCTCATCGTTGATGCGGTCCCGAATTACCTGTGACGCCTGCCCCTGCAATACCTTGCGGCTGGGGCTGATGTCCGAGCCATCGCGTGTATTTTCAGGTGCCGAAATATTAATCAGCGCGCCGGCCTGCTCGTAGCTATACTGCTCGATCGGGCTTAGTTTGGCCACCAGGGCTTCAGGCGCTTCGTTTACCCAAATGTTGCCAACGCTCGCGTAGCTCATGCGGGTGAGCGCATACGCGCCGCGGCGAGCGATGCAGCGCACGACTTCTTCCAGGAGCGGCCGTGCAAGCGGACTGGTCCAGATCATAACTTGCTGCTCGGGTTGCACATCGATGCAGCGCTCGACCAGCAGCTGCGCATATTGTTCGATACGTGGATCGGGCATGATCAATCCTTTTTTAGCTGTAGATAGCGGCAAGACACAGGGCTAGGCGCGGGTTATCCTCCGTTAAACGCGTCGATCAGCAGCGGTGGAATCGCACGAGGCCGCATTGTGGCCAGTTCGACCCAAGCCCAAAGTGCTTCGGCTGTCAGCAGCAGTTCGTCGTCAGCTTGGCGCCGGATTTCGTAACGCCGAATCGCGCGTGGCCCCCGCATCTCGTGCAGCCAGGTGATAACTTCCAGCGCATCGCCGGCCACGGCTGGCCGGCGATACTCCAGCTCGATCTTGCGCAGCACAAACACGCCGCCTAGCTCCTGGTAGCGCGCAACGTTGAATCCCAGATGTTCCGAGTGCTCGATTGCCGCCTGCTCAAGGTAATGTTGGTACACCGCGTTGTTGACATGGCCCAGCGCGTCCATCTCATAATGCCGGACCCGCAGACGTGTGGTGAAGCGCTGCATGGGAGCTAAGCTTGTTGCTCGACACGCTGCGCGAGCGCCTTGAGCCCTTGGCCAACCAGCAGCTTGGCGCCGCCCTCGATCAAACGCGGGCCCACCGCGGCGATCATGCCGCCCACCTGCACATCACCTTCGTAAAACAATGTCGTCGTGCGCGGCCCATTCTCGGCCAGGCGGATCGTGCCAGTGCCTTTGACATGGCCGGGCTTGCCTTTGCCCTCGCCGGCGATGCGATAACTTTCAGGCGGCTGAATATCGGAAAGCGTTAGCGTACCGGTGTACTCGCCCTTAACGCCGGCACCGCCGATCTTGGCTACCCCTTTGTAGGTATTGGGCGCAACTTCATCCAGCGACTCGATGCCGGGAATCAGCGTTTTCAAGGCTTCAATGTCATTCAACGCCGTCCACACGCGTTCGCGCGGGGCGTTAATGGTCTGTGTGCCGGACAACTTCATTAGGTGCTCCACAACACTGCGGCTATAGCCGCGCTTGCAACGCTTGGTATCCTACTGCACAACATTGTGACGCGTCAAACAACGCGGCAGCAGGCACCAGGTAACAAGTGGCACCAGGCGAAGCAACACACTGTTGGACAAGCCCTGACCAATACGACTTATGTAGTTGCACATGGCTCCGGCAGGGGCTTGCTGGGCCACAAATCGGGGCTACCCACTACCACGCCAGCGGCAGCAGACTGGCCATCAGGCCGCACAGGCAGCCTTCCTCACCGCCCGAAGGGCACCCGCCGCGTAGCCGAGGGCTTCTCCCAGTGGGTATGCGCCACCGCTACGCAACTCGTCGTCGGACACGCCCGTACTAAATCGCAGGGTATGGAGGAACTCGGCCGGCGCTGTGCCCTCTGCGCTGCTCCACTCGCGCAGCGCGCGCCACTGCAAGAGCGAAAGACGCCCAAGGTGCTGCCTTTAGCTCCCACCTGGCTCAGCTTACAAGGCGTTTGAGCGCGGCACTTGCTGGCGACAGTGCGGATTACGATCGTTACGAGTGGGCTGCGCGCGGGAGCTAATCGGGCGGCAAAGCCCCGAAACGCGCACGGTCAGCCAACGTTAGGCGCTGCTCAGCGGCAGCGCCAGGCGAAAGATCGTCCCCATGCCAACGGTTGATTCCACCGTCAGCGTTCCCCCATGCGCTTCGGCAATGCTCCGGGCTAGATACAGTCCCAGACCCAGACCCTTGGACTTGGGATCTTTGACAAAGCGCTCCATCAGCTGCGGGAGCAGGTTGGATGCAATCCCCGGCCCGCGATCCTGCACCGTCAGCACGGCCCACTCATCATCTGTACGGGTTTCGGGCGCAACGCTGAGCGTAACCGGCATACCCTTGGGACTATGCTTGACCGCGTTGCTCACCAGGTTTTCCAACGCTTGCCGGATACGCTCCGGATCTGCCTCGGCTATCAGCTCCCTAGGAGCTTCGACCTGTATCGTCACGTCAGGCGTGCCAAGTGCATTGGCAACCGCGTGAACCAGCGCGCAAAGCTCCACTGGCTGGCGCACCAGTCCAAAGATTCCCTGTTCGATCCGACTAATATCGAGCAGGTCGTCGATCAGGCGCTTCAGCCGCTCAAGCCCGCGCCGCAGCTGCGTGGTTGTACGCAGATCATCGGCCCGTCCGGCCTGCTCCGCCCGGGCATGGAGGATGTAGGTATGCCCAATCAACGGCGTCAGGTAATTGCCGAGATCGTGGGCCAGTACCGTCACGAGCTCCTCCGCCACCAGCCGCCGCGATTCTTCGGCCGCTTCCCGCCTGAGACGCTCCACCAGCTCGGCACGTTGCAGCAGCAGCACAATCCAGCCGGCAACGGCCCGGACAAACTCGGCATCCTCTTGATCAAACGCCTCCGGCTCGGTCCAGTTAGCCTGGAACACGCCGCGCTTGGTGTCGCCAACGACCACTGGCACCACAATCGCGGATCGGATGCCCAATCCTTGACGTAAGCCGATCAGCTCGCCCTCGTCTTGGTCGACGTGCCCATGCTGATAGATCCTACCTGTTTGAAAGACCTCGACAACTCGTCCGCCATTCACCAACTGCAGGCGGTCCAGGCCGAGCTGGATCTGGCGCTGCGACATTGGCGTCTGGCTTGCTCCGGTAGCAACCAGCGAGTCGATCGCCGGGTCGTACAGCATCACCTCGACCTTAGCCGCGCCAATCGCATCGGCAATGAACGTATTCGCTTCGCTCAGCGCCGGCTGGACACCCGTTACCTCGATGCTCAGTAACCGTACGAGTGTCGCGAGTTGTTTACTCTGCCGCCCATTGCCGTCACTGGCCGTGTCGCTATTCATCATGGATACTCCCGCGTGTCAATCCGAACCGAACACATATCCTGAGTGCACATTGCCCCGCCTACCCAACATCACGCCGGGCATCTGTGCGGCCGCACTTAACACCACCGGGAACAGGCAGGCAACGCCCGCCCCAATCAAGCCAAAGCTCGCCACGGTGATGCCAAACGAGCTCCCGACCAACAGCAAGGCCATCCCAGCGGCGACGAGCGCACCACCACCCTGCACGATCAGCGCTGGGCGGAGACGATCGATCAGCCAATCACCACACAATCGACCAGCCATAACCAACGCAAAAACTGCGTAGCCCGCTGCGGCCGCGCCAGCCGTTGCGTCCAGGGTATCCCGCAGGTACACGGCGCTCCAATCCGCGATCGCGCCCTCACTCATCAGTCCGCAGCATGCAATCAGGCCCAGCGGGAGCAACGCACGCGATGGCAGCGCCACCAGTGGACCGGTGGGTGCGGCAGCGCTGCGGTCAGGCAGCAGATGCCGCGTAGCCATGGCGACTACAGCCAAGCCGAGACCCGTCGCCAACAGAAAATGCAGTGCGACTGGAACACTTCGTGCCGCCGCCAGTCCACCGATACCGGCACCGATCAGACCGCCAATGCTCCACACACTGTGAAAGGAGGCCATGATTGGCCGCGCGTACAGCTCCTCGACGCGCGCGGCCTGCGCGTTCATCGCCACATCTAAAGCGCCGTTAGCCGCGCCAAACAGCGCCAAGGCCATCATGAACCCAAGGAGGGCCGGGGCGATGCCGGGCAAAATCAGGGACCAACAAAACAGCAGGGCCAACAGCGTGGTGACGCCGCCACTCCCGTGTCGGCTGATGTATCAGCCCGTAGCGATCTGCGCCAACAGGGCCCCGACAGCCATACAGCCGAGCGCAATGCCAAGCGTTCCCTCGCTTAAGGGGAGCGCCTGGCGCACGTCCGGAATGCGCGCAATCTAATTGGCGATCAGCACGCCATTGGTGAAGAAAATAACGGCAACGGCACGCCGAGCTGTGCGCACGGATGGTTCGCTCGCCTGGGCAGTCTGGTTACGAAGCAAAGGCAGAAGATCCGACATGGGTGCTAGTGTACCTTGCTATTCAAGTCCCACACGAACGGAAAACCAGGAAGCAGCGAAACGGGTGAACGCAGCAAACCAACAGCTGCCGGCGCTCAATGACGCTAGGTTAGGTTCCCTTGCACGATCTGCGAGTCGAGGGTTGCGAGAACAACACCTGGCAGCAGATGGGCAAAAAAAAAACAGAGCATCGGAATTCCAATGCTCTTGACAGCAATCGTGAGAAGCAGCTGCTGCGCTACCATCATCGCTTTTGAGTGGTGGGCCCCCTGGGACTCGAACCCAGAACCAGCGGATTAAGAGTCCGATGCTCTGCCAATTGAGCTAGAGGCCCGTACCGCGGGGGATTATACCAAAGCCAGCCGTATCACGCAACTCGGCCACACTGAATGCAACAATCCGTCTGCGTCGCCCGATCCATATGTCCAATCACAATCCCCATCTAAATTTGGACAGATGCGTGCCAAGATAGCCGCGGACTCATCCCAAGCCCCCCTTCGTTACGTAGTACTACATGGGAACAGCAAACGGTCCTGTTCCCGGCTTTTTGATGGGAGTTAAAAACCATGGGATTGAGCAAGCAGCACTTGAAGCGGAGGCGAAGCACGCGTCCCCTGATCAGCGCGTCTCCGCCAAAGCCACGGCTGCGCGGCTGGTCGCACGCGATTGCAGCGTTCGGCGCCCTCGCAGTAACCGTGGGCCTTTTGCTGCAAACACATAATGATCTTGTACGCTTCGCATCGGTACTGATCTTCGGGCTAACCATGATCGCGCTGTACGGCACCAGTGCCGCGTACCATATCGGCAACTGGCACGGCCGAAGGCATACAATTCTGCGCGCTGTCGACCATGCCAATATCTTTTTGTTGATTGCGGGAACCTACACGCCGATCAGCGTCAATGTGCTCAGTGGCTGGCTGCGCCCAACCGTGCTGGGGCTGATCTGGACGTTGGCGGTAGCCGGCGCAGCCGGCACCATCGTTACCTTACATCTGCCACGTTGGCTCACCACGTCGCTGTATATCGGCATGGGCTGGCTGTCGCTGATCACAGTTCCTTCATTGTTGCAACTCCTGCCGTGGCAGGCCCTGGCCTGCTTGCTCGTCGGCGGCGTGCTTTACACTATCGGCGCGATCATCTACGCCCTCAAGCGGCCCAATCCAGCGCCGCGCATCTTTGGCTTTCACGAAATCTTTCACCTGTTCACCATTGCGGGCGGCGCGGCTTTTATCATCGCGATCTGGGTCTGGGTTGTGCCGTTTCCACGGGTTTAAGTCCGTCCACAGCCTCCTTGTTACTCGTGCGCGGCATGCACCTCCAGTCCTTTATCGGCATGTGCCTGGGGGTGCCGCACCTCCATAGGCTTGATCCGGCTCAGCAACACCAGTCCCGATGTGCCGGCAATGACTGAGGCCAGCAGAATAGCAAGCTTGGCGGTTGCCAGCACCGCCGGATCGGCAAAGCCCAGCGAGGCGATAAACAGCGACATCGTGAAGCCGATCCCCGCCAGCACGCCAACGCCCAGCATCGCCCGCCAGTTGACTCCATGAGGTAGGTCCGCAACCCCCAAGCGTACGGCGAGCCATGACGCGCCAATCAGCCCTATCGGCTTACCCAGCACCAGACCCAGCACAATACCGAACAGCACCATCGACTGACCACCGCCAAAGCCATCTAACGATAGCGCAACGCCCGCATTTGCCAGCGCGAAGATCGGCATAATCAAGAACTGCACCCAGTTGTGCAGTGAATGCTCCATCTTTTGCAGCGGTGCTTGCACCTGCTCACACAGCTCTTCCAGCTCGATCACCGCCTGCTGATGGCTTTCGTGCGTCAGCATTGGCGAGGATTGTGCCTGGGCCGGATCAAGTCGATGCATAATATGATGAGCTCGCTCCACAAAGGTCGCCGTGTCGATCCGGTTGCGCCCGGGAACGGTAAACGCGATTAATACGCCTGCGATAGTGGCGTGGACACCTGATTGTAAAAAGGCCAGCCAGACGAGTACACCCAGGCTGGTATAGAGGAGAATGCTGCGAATGCCGAAGATATTGGCCAGCACCAGCACGGCGAGCACGCCAAAGCCAAAGCCTAGCGCGACAAAGTTGATGCCACCCGAGTAAAAGAACGCGATCACCAGCACGGCGATCAGATCGTCGACGATTGCCACTGCCGTCAGAAAGATCTTGAGCGCGAACGGGATTCGGTTGCCCAGCAGCGCCAAACAGCCGAGCGCAAACGCGATATCGGTCGCCATCGGCACGCCCCAGCCAGCCGCTCCAACACCGTTGAAGTTCAGTGCAGCGTAGATCGAGGCGGGCACAACGACCCCGCCGACCGCCGCAATAATCGGCAGCGCGGCTGCGCGCACATTTGCCAGCTCGCCAACGCTGACCTCACGCTTGATCTCCAACCCTACAAGGAAAAAGAAGATCGCCATCAGCCCATCATTAACCCAGTGCAGCACCGTCTCCTTAAGCTCGAAGGGGCCAACGGTGAAGCCGATATATGCGTGCAGGAGCTCATCATAGGCTGCCGCAAAGCGTGAGTTCGCGAGCAACAAGGCGATGATGGTGGCAACAATTAGCACGATGCCGCTCGATGCCGAGCGACTGATAAACGTTTGCATTGGGCCGAGCACCCTGGCGATCGATGTTTCGCTCCAGTGAGGGGCAAGAATTGGTCGTCGGGCCATCGCACTGCTCCTTGAAAACTTTAGACTACACTAGGTATGGACGATACCGAGCCAAGCCCATAGAGCTGCTCAGCCATAACCCGTGCTACAGCGACACATTCTGTCTGCAATAAAAAAAGGCAGCACAGATGCACTGTGACAGCCTCCACCTTGCTCGGAATGTTGCGGAGCCGAGCCTCGCTATCTACTTGTGAGCGATCGTGCTACGCATCATACCAATTGGCATACTGTTTCGTCAATCTCGTGTCGCCAGAAGATCTAGCGGGCGCAGCTCGGCCCTTCGGGAGTCACCGCCACCCCCAAAATAAACTGGACGCGTAGGAACAGGTTCGCGTCGCCGAAATGCCGTCAATTGGGAGCATAGTGCTACAATATCGGTTATGACGCTCCCGCTGATTGCCGCCCTCAAGCAGCGTGTCGTAGGCGAGGTGTACGCGGATCGGCTGACCCGCGCGCTGTACGCCACCGACGCATCACCCTATCAGATCGATCCGGTTGCCGTGGTCGTGCCGCGCACCGACGACGATGTACGCGCCACACTAGCGGTTGCCCGTGAGTACCAGGTGCCGGTGTTGCCACGCGGCGCTGCAACGAGCTTAGCGGGCCAAACAGTCGGGCCGGCCATTCAGATCGATTTTTCAAAATATCTCAACCGCGTCTTGGAGCTCAACCTCCTCGAAGGCTGGGTTCGTGTTCAGCCCGGCCTGGTGCTCGATCATCTTAACGGCGAGCTTGCGCCGCAGGGCGTTAAGTTTGCCCCTGATGTATCGCCCGGCAACCGCGCGACGATCGGCGGCATGATCGGCAACAATGCGTCGGGCGCGTACTCGCTGCGCTACGGCAAGACTATCGACCACGTGCTTGAGCTGCGGGTGCTGCTGAGTGACGGCACCGAGACGACGCTGCGCGAGCTCAGTCCCCCCGAGTGGACCGAGAAATGCGCGCAGCCCGGCTTGGAGGGCGCGTGTTACCGCACTGTAGCGGAGCTAGCACAGCAGCATCGCGGGGAAATCGAGCGCCGCTTTCCCAAGCTTATGCGGCGGGTTGGCGGCTACAATCTGGATGCGTTTACCGGCAGCCAATCCCGAAATCTTGCCAATCTGATCGTGGGCTCGGAAGGCACGCTGGCAGTTATCCTTGAGGCCAAGCTACGCGTGGTGCCCCGCCCGGCCGCGACTGGCGTCGTGCTGCTGGAGTTCGCCGACCTGTTTGATGCGCTGGATGCGACCGTGCCCTGTTTGGAGTGTAATCCGGTGGCGGTTGAGCTGATGGATGATCTGCTGATCAACCTGACGCGCAAATCCTTGCAGTTCAAGCACTACCTCGACATTCTCCAGACCGAAGCCGCGGCGCTGCTGCTGGTCGAGTTTTATGGCGCGGATCAGGCCGACGTGGCCGCCCAGATTGACCGCTTGAGCGCGCATGTTGGCACACGTGCTCGGGTTGCCGCCTTGACTCGCGCGATTACGCCCGAGGAGCAGCGGCCGGTCTGGCTGGTGCGCAAGGCCGGGCTGCCGTTGCTGCAAAGCATGTCGCCGGGCCTGAAGCCGGAAACATGCGTGGAGGACAGCGCCGTTCCACCCGAGCATCTAAGCGCCTATATCCGCCGCTTCAAAATGTTGATTGAGCAGCATGGCACCATCGCCGCCTTTTATGGCCATGCCAGCGTTGGTCTGCTGCATGTGCGACCGTTGCTTAACTTCCAAGAGCCCGGCGATGTGGTCAAAATGCGGGCGCTGAGCGAGGCCGTGCGTGACCTTGTGCTCGAATATGGCGGCGCGCTTAGTGGCGAGCACGGCGACGGCTTGCTCCGCTCGGAACATAACCAGCGGCTTTTTGGGCCGACGCTCTATGCCGCCTTTCAAACGATCAAGCGCACGTTCGATCCCGCTAGCCTGCTCAACCCCGGCAAGATCGTAGATGCGCCGCCGCTGGATGCCCACCTCCGCTACGTACCGCGGCGCGGCACGCCCGTTAAGCTCCACACGCACTTTGCGTTTCGAGATACCGGGGGCATGTTGAGTGGCGCGGAGCTGTGTAACGGCAACGGCGCGTGCCGTAAAACCGATAGCGGCACGATGTGTCCCAGCTACATGGTGACGCGCGCCGAAGAGCACTCAACCAGGGGTCGGGCCAACGCGCTACGCTTGGCCCTAGGCGGCGCGCTACCGGAGACGGAGCTGTGGAGCGAGCGCATGCATGAGGTGCTCGATCTGTGTATCGAGTGCAAAGGCTGTACGGCGGAATGCCCATCGCGGGTCAACATGACGCGGCTCAAAAGCGAATGGCTCGCCCACTATTACACCCGCCACGGTACGCCTCTCAGAGCTCGGCTCTTCGGCCATATTCGGACGATCAATCGGGTGGGTGCGCGGTTCGCGCCGCTGGCTAACGCGCTGCTCCAGCTGCCCGGCAGCCGCTTCATCAACGAGCAGCTGTTGGGCATCAGCCGGCACCGCAAGCTGCCGCGCTTCGCCGCCCAAACGTTTGAGCAGTGGTTTGCACGACGCAATAAAGGGCCGGCTCACGTGTCGATGGGAGCGACCCAAGGTCCAACCGTCGTGCTGTTCCCGGATACATTTACCAACTATCACGAGCCACAGATCGGCATAGCGGCAACGCAGCTGCTTGAAGCGCTGGGCTACAGCGTAATTCTGCCCGCACGGCCAGTCTGCTGTGGACGGCCGCTGATCTCGAAAGGACTGCTGGATTCGGCTAAGCGGCTGGCGCGGCAACAGCTTGAGTGGTTAGCGCCCTACGCCGAGTATGGGCTGCCAATCGTTGGCCTGGAGCCATCCTGCCTGCTCACCTTTCGGGACGAATACCCCGATCTGGTCGACGATCCGCGTATGGCCGCGCTGGCACGTCACACGCTGTTGCTGGATGAATTTCTCAAACACGAGCTTGACCGTGGTGCGCTGAACCTCAAGCTGTCCAACCCGGCTGCCGGCAAGGAGCGCAACGCACTGGTACATGGCCACTGCCATCAAAAAGCGCTGGCCTCAACCGGGCCGACGTTGGCCTTGCTACAGGCTAGCGGCTATGCACCGCGGGAAGTTGATAGCGGCTGCTGCGGGATGGCCGGCTCGTTCGGCTATGAGCGCGAGCACTACACGATCTCACAGCAGATCGGGGAGCGGGTGCTGTTGCCAGCGGTGCGTGCGGCCTCGGCTGATACCCGCATTGTCGCGATGGGCACAAGTTGTCGGCAGCAGATCGCGGATGGCACCGGCCGACGCGCTTACCATATTGCCGAGGTACTTTGGGAGCAGATCACGGCACGTGAAGTGCCAGTATAATTGAGTAAAGGCTCCAGCGACGATGCGGTCGTTTGGGTTGGCCGGGGCGTAGCAATTGGGAAGCAGTACGGAGATATGCAGCAGCGCAACACGTCGTCACCACTAGCGCCCGCGGTTATGGTCCACTTTTACCGCGGCGTGATGGATTTGGCCACTACTTGGCGAACACGGGTTGATGGCACCACCAATTGGGCCGTGGTGTCGGCGGGCAGTATCGCCAGCTTCCTGCTCAGCGATCCAGACCATCCCCATCTGATGGCGCTGCTGGGCATGTTCCTGGCCTTCGCCTTTTTGGCCATTGAGGCGCGTCGCTTCCGCTTCTACGATCTGTGGAGTGGTTGGCTGCGGCTGATGGAGACCGATTACTACGCTCCCGTACTGCGGAACAACGCGATCGAGGCTCGGCAACAGTGGCATCCGCTGCTGGTCGCCGACCTGCGCAATCCCCATTTCAAGATCAGCTGGTCCGAAGCTATGGGCCGGCGACTGCGCCATAATTATGTGGCAATCTTTGGCTTTCTGCTGCTGGCGTGGCTGGTGAAGCTGCTGCCGGCGAATGCACCCGCGCCTAATGAATGTGCAACAATTGTGGAATGTGCCCGGATCGGGCCAATTCCGGGCTGGCTTGTGATGGTGAGTGTGGTGCTGTTCTATGGGTATCTGCTCGGGCTGATCTTGTTTACGCCTAAGCTCGTGGGTACCGGCACTGAGCTGATCGAGCGGCACATGCTGTTCCGGCGGCTGGTTGCACCTGGTGCCCAGCTGGTGGGCTTTAAGCGCCACCAGGAAGTTCCCTACATTGTCGATGGCGTTGCGCTCGCGCCCGAGGAAGACTAGCAATCGACGCATTTCCGTACGTGCAGCCACGGCTCGTGTCAAGTCAAATGATAATGGTACCGAAGGGCCGATTTTTGCGATAGTTCCCTCAATTGAAAATGTTACTTAGCCGACGGGATGTCGGCTGCCGTCGTCGTAGCGGCTGGGGAGATGTGGGCAGGTCCGCAGCGCTGTCCACATCTCCCCAGCCCGCTCCGGTGGGTGGGAGCAGCGGCACGTCAGGCCGCCCAGGCGAGCGCACCAGCTGGGAGGTCCGCCCGAAGGAGTTCGCGAAGCGCCTGATAGATGTCGTGGCGCAACGCCCGTGGGTTTGTCGCCCGCACCCGCGCCTCCAGAGTTGCCCGCTGCGTGTCGGTGAGCACGTTGGTCGCCAGGACGCGGGTGAGCGGGGGCGGCGCCGTGTCCCACTTGCGGGTGATCCGTGTGCCGTTGGTCCCCTTCGCAATCAGATGGAGCACGGGCTGAAACAGGTTGTAATAGACCCACATCTGCTCATAGAGCGCGTTGAGCGCCGCCACCTGCGCCGGCGTGTCCAGCCGTACCTGCCCCTGTGCCAGCGGTGGTTGAGACGGTCGAATTAGATGAACTGCACACATTTGTGGGCGACAAAAAAACGAAGCATACGTCGTAACGGCGGTAGACCGGGCGACACGCTGCATTACCGGCTGGGCGGTTTGTTTCAGTCGCACTGAGGCCGTGATGCAAGCGGTTGTGGACATGGGGCCGCAGGCGCAACACTACCACAGCGATGCGTTGGCGGTGTATCAGGCGTTGGTGTATGCGCCCGGGAAGTACACGGCCCACCTCGACAAGTCCGAAACGTATTCGGTGGAAGGGGACAACGCCGAATTACGCCAGTATCTCGCCCGACTTGCCCGGCGCTCGCGCTGTTTCTCGCGCTGTATCGAGGCGTTGCGGCGCGCCGTGCGCCTCTTCGTGTACTGTTGGAATCAGCGCCAACTCAAGAAACAGGCCCATCCGCACTATGCCGCGCATGTGATCGAATTTGTTCCTCCGCAATGTTAGACACTCCCAGGGAATACGTACGCTTGACAAGTCGTTCCTTGTTGACTTATGCTGAACG
>JADDQF010000142.1:10411-10570 GCA_016781505.1 bacterium | reverse complement strand
GCTCCTATGCTATAATCGTCCGTCATACCAGGAGACGACGCGCTGCATATTCTGCATATCTACAAAGATTATGACCCGGTGGTGGGGGGTATCGAGAATCATCTCAAGGTGCTGGCGGAAGGACTGGTGGCACGCGGACACGAAGCGACGGTGTTGGTG
>JADDQF010000142.1:0-10316 GCA_016781505.1 bacterium | reverse complement strand
CCTGGACCTGGTGCGCTTGGCGCGTACCGTCAAGCCTGACCTCGTTCACCTGCACATGCCCTACCCGCCCGGTGATCTCGCCGCCCGCGCAGTTGCCGGTGCGCCGCCGCTGGTGGTGACTTATCACAGCGACATTGTGCGTCAGCGCCGGTTGTTGCAGCTGTACCGTCCGCTGCTGCATGCAACACTCCGCCGAGCAAACAAGATCATTGTTACCAGCACGCCATACATCCAGTCGTCGCCCTTTCTGCGCAAGCACGTTGGGAAGTGTCGGGTGGTGCCGTTGTCGGTGGACCCAGCGCGTTTTGCCGGTGTGTCGCCAGCCGCGGTAACAGCTCTGCGTCAGCGTTTAATCACCCACGGCGCCAATGCAGCTTCCGCATCGTCCTCTGGCCTGATCCTGACGGTGGGCGTGCTGCGCTATTACAAAGGGCTGGATGTGCTGCTGGATGCGCTGACCCAGCTGGATGCCCAGCTGGTCATCGTGGGTTCGGGGCCGGAAGAGGAACGGCTACGCGCCTTGGCACAGGCGTTTGGAGTGGCGAACCGTGTCCTTTTCGCAGGACGCGTGGGGGACGCTGAGCTGCCATTGTATTATGCCGCAGCGGATGTGTTTGTCTCGGCCTCGCAGGTACGCGCCGAAGCCTTTGGGATCGTGTTGTTGGAAGCGATGGCGGCGGGTCTACCTGTGGTAAGCACGGAGCTAGGCACCGGAACCAGCGTCGTCAATCAACATGGACGAACTGGTTTCGTGGTTCCGCCATCCGATCCGCATGCCCTCGCTCAAGCACTAAAGGTGCTGCTGGCGAATGAAGATCTTCGGCGCCAGCTTGGCTCTGCCGCCCAGCAGCGCGTGCAAGCTGAGTACACCGACGATCTGATGCTTGCACGAACCGTAGCGGTGTACGAGGAAGCACTCCTGGCGGGGGCTCAGCCACTTGCACAGCGGTCAAGCGCATGGTTGCACCGGTGGCGCGTATCCGCACCATGGATCGCACGCCTGGGAAGACAAGAGCATGCTAAGGATTGAATGACGCTTTGACTTGCTGCGGCACAGCAGCGATGCGGACTTCGTGCGACAATAATTTGCAAGCCATAGCGCACGTGCATGGCGGGTCATCGATGGCTGTGTGATGTTGTGGAGCAGGCGCTGTTTGGGCTGGGAACCGGAGCGAAGTAATGGGGCGTAGAGCTGTTTTTCTTGACCGCGACGGCACCCTCAACGTCGAAGTAAACTATTTACACCGTGTTGCCGATCTTGTGCTGATTGGAGGCGCAGCCCAGGCGGTCAAGCTGCTCAACGACGCGGACTATCTCACGATTGTGGTGACGAATCAAGCCGGCATTGCGCGCGGTTTTTTTGACGAGCAAGCAGTGCATGTGCTGCACGCGGAGCTGAAGGCGGAGCTAGCTGCGGCGGGCGCGCGCGTGGACGCGATCTACTTGTGTCCGCATCATCCCGACTTTACGGGTGTGTGCGATTGCCGCAAGCCGCGACCGGGGATGTTGCGGCAGGCAGCCTTGGAGCACTCAATCGAGCTTAGCCACAGCTGGCTGATCGGCGATACATGGAGCGATATTGGCGCGGGTCAAGCTGCCGGCTGTCGGACAATTCTGGTGCGGACCGGCTACGGCGCCCAATTGGAAGCGCAGCTTGAAGCTGCTGCGGTGCGGCCAGCAGTGGTGGTGGACGATGTGTTGGCGGCGGTGCGCTTTATCTTGACGGCAGACCAAGGGCCAAGCGCCACATAAGGTGTGGTAATGCGCCGCGGATCGGATTCCCCTGGATGGCAGCATCCACCAGTTCCGGCTGCGCCGCCAGCTCCAGGGTCGTGTATATCCGCTTGCCTAAGTCCCCGCCCTAATCGTCTTGGCCTTGGTATTGCGGCACGCTGCTGGCTTCGGCTCTGGACGTCTTGGGGTGCGGTAGGCCACCGGTCTCGAATGTTTGTGTTGTGTCGCCCACTCCGGTGCCGACATTGGCGTCGTTGTCGGCATCGATCTCGGCCACGTCATCAGACGAGCCATCCGCCGCAGCCGGCGCACCGCTCGCGACTGCGGGCACGGAACGTTCGGTCTCGGCGCTGCCAAAGCCGATTTGCTCAGCTGTTACATTCAGCGCGGCCCGCGTCATGGCTACCAGCTCGTCGAGCTTGCCGGCCTCTTGTTGCTCGCGGGGCAAGGCCATCACAAAATGGTTGAAAATATGCGAGCGTGATTGAATCAGATCGGCATAGGTTGCATCGGGTTGGCTACGACGCATGTCCTGAAGATGAACCGCCGCAAACTCATGCAGCTGCGCAATCGTGTCGGGCGTGAGCTGAGCGGCAGCACCGGCAACATACTGCGTATCACCCGCCGGGACCAGATGGGTGATCAGCACCTCGCCAAGCTCCACCCGCTTGGCGGCTTTGTGGTCCTCCAGATCCAGCAGTTCGTCGCCAAACAGTGTCCGGACCTGCAGTCCATGGCCTTTGCGCACGGCGACTACTTCATAAGGCTGCAGTCGCACGCGGCTCCAGTGCGACAGCACCTGTGTTTCGGCGTCGGTCAGCGCCAAACCCTCGGGGTCGGCGGTGAGGCGCTGCACAGGTGTTTGACCAGCCTCGTTCTGAGCATCAAATGCAAACCAGGTCAGAAATCGCTCACTGCCGCGATCTTCGTGCTGATCCAACTCTTTGATGTCCTGCACATGGTAGCTGCCATTCCAAAAGCGGTTAAGCGCAGCCGGGAGCTCCAGGCCAAACCGATCCAGCGCATCCATCAGCTTTGGCAGCAATGTGTCCGGAGCTTGCTTAATTTTGCGCTGGGCTGTCGCCTGCTCAGCGTCGATCGGTCCGTGGCAATTTTTGTACTTTTTGCCGCTGCCACATGGACACGGTTCGTTTCGACCAATGCTGGGCATATGTCCTCCTACTGCTTGTGTTGAGCGACTGGCACTGTAACGCGTCTTTGCGAGCTTGAGTATAGCCCAGTGGTCCCGCTGTGTCGAACGTTGACGGTACACCCGGACCAACAAGTGGCGCCAGGCTTGGGCCAAGCCTGTTTGGATTAACGCTCATATATCTGGTCGTAGTCCCAGCGGAGCGACGGCGACCACGCTTGCGGCGGGTTCTCGCTGCGGCAGTGCTAAAATGGTACACTGTGCCGCATACCTTCCCTGGTCAAAATTTGAACGAGTTATGTGCCCGTACCATTACACGTTGGGCAACAAAGCGAAGGCTGGTATCCAGCGGCCGTTCCTGCGCCGATGTGCGCGTTTTTGGCGTTCGTTTTGGCTGATTGAGCAGGCATCTACGAGCTTGCCTGGAAACTGGCTGCTGCATGTATGATCAAGCTGTTTGAACGACTTGGGCACCGCTACCTGTGGCCCGCCACGGGGTGGCTACCACGTGTGCTCTTGGGTGTTTTGCTTGCGGCGGCGATCCTTGATCCGCTGCTGGTGCATTTCGCCGAGCCACGCTTCGTTGCAATCGGCGGCGCAGATCTGGGGCTAGCTCGCAACTGGGGCTACAAAGAGTGGAGCCAGAGCTTGCCTGGGCCGTATGGTCCCCTCACATCGTTGTATCGCTGGTCGGGGGCGCATTCTGAGCTCGTGTTTACACCAGTTGCCCATCGCCAACCACATCTGCTGACACTTAAGCTCATAGGCGGACGCCCCGACAACAGCATTGTTGCGCCGGTGGCTGTGCGTGCTCAAACGCAGTTCGTCAATGCGATCGCGGTTGCGCCTGCCCTGCGACACTACCAATTGTTGATTCCCGGCTCACCGTCAGTCTCGTCTGAACTGCGCGTGCAGCTTGCGGTACCAACCGCGCAGCTTGGCGCGGATGCGCGGGACGTTGGTGTCATCGGCGTGGCGGCCACGATGGACACAGTGGGCAGCGGAGGATGGTGGCTTGGCCTGCAGTTACCGCTGTGTCTAGGTAGCTTGATAGTGCTGGTGGTCGCGTGCGGTGCAACATGGCGCGTAGCGGCTATCGGCAGTGTGGTTGGGCTATTGCTGCTGTTGATCGGCGTAGCGGTGCCAGCCCTGACGCTGCGTGGTGCCCGTACACTTGCCGAGCTCTGGGGGATTGCCGCGCTGGTGATCATGGGAGCTCGGACGCTAAACCATTGGTCGCAGCTTGCACCGCGGCAAATAGCTGGCTGGAGCGCAACGGCGCTTGTGGTCAGCGCCGCGCTGTGGTTCACCCCGACGATTGCTTCCGATGGAGTAGCCTACTACGCGTACCTCCGCTCGCTGGCGGTCGACGGCGATCTGGAGTTTACCAACGAGTTTGCCGGTCCAGATGTGCCGTTTCAGCATCCGCCCACCCGCTATGCGACGACGCGCACGATCACCGGCAGAGCCGCAAATGAGCACGCCGTCGGTCCGGCGATCATATGGGCTCCATTTTATGCGGCGGCAAGTCTGGTTGTTGCTGTCGGTAATCTGGCCGGCGCTGGTTGGCCAACCAATGGTTATGCGCTGCCCCATATTGCATTGATTAATCTGGCAAGTCTGCTGGCGTTGCCGTTGACGATCTGGTTCAGCTACCGCACAATCCGCCCTTGGACGCAGCATTGGTCGGCGCTGTTAAGCAGCTGCTCGTTAGTGGTAGGCAGCGCGCTGATGTATTTCGGGCTGTTTGAGGGGGCGTTTGCGCATCCGTTAGCGGCGGCTGCGGTCGCTGCCTTCGTTTGGTGGTGGACGCGCGCGCGGCTGAGCCGAACCATCCGGCAATGGGTTGTGCTCGGCCTGCTGGCCGGGCTGATGTGCATGATCTACTGGATCAACGCCCTGTTGCTCGTGTTGCCGGCCGGCGACCTGCTGATCAACGGTTGCGCGGCGTTTAGCCAACGCGACTGGCGCCGCTTGCGTCACCTGGTCGTCAGCGGACTGCTTTTCGGCGTTGCCCTGCTGCTGGCGTTCAGCCCACAAATGATCGTGTGGCAGATCTTGTACGGCGCGCCGTTGCTGGTGCCGCAGGGCGTTGGATTTGCCGGACCATCCGAGTTTGAAGCCCTCGCGTTGCTGGTTTCGCCACTGCATGGCATGCTGCTGTGGGCACCGATTGTGGTGCTCGGCGTGCTCGGCTTGCCGTGGCACGTCGCACGGCGCGGACTGGAAGGCTGGCTGGTTGTGCTTGCGTTTTGTTTGTACTTTTTGTACAACGCAACGCTGTTTGATTGGCACGGCAGCGGCACCTTTGGTCCACGGCGGCTGGCAAATGTATGGCCGCTCTTGGCGCCCGGCTTAGCCTTGCTGCTCGAAGCGCTGCACCGCCGCGCCCGCTGGCTGCCGTTAGCGCTGTGTACGCTTGCGGTTACCTGGAGCACGGCAGTTCTGGTACGCTTTGTGTCCTACCAGCTGCCGCGACAGACGAGCGAGCTCGCCGCGCTCGGGGTAGCGGAGTTTGTGTTGGCGCCCGATAATCTACCCTGGGGTGCGCTGCCGAACCTTTTGCGAGGCGCGCTCGTTCCTCGGCTGATTCTTCGGGCAATCGGGAGCGGAGCGGCTGCTGATTGGGTACAATGTGCGGTGTTGTTGGGCGGGCTGGTGATTGTGGCTACCGCCGGGGTCCAAGGGATCAGATGGTTGAATGCCTGGCTGGATCAGCTGGATAATGGGGCTGATGCGCGGCCGGCTGCGGAGGTCTCGGATGTTGGGACCAGTCGGCTTGTCGAGGACGCGGCGCAGGCATAGGCCGAAACGACGTGTGCGGCACGAGTGCGCCTGGTTCAAGGATTGATACGTATTGCTTTCTTCGGAAACAAAATCGGTACGGGGCACGCGCCTCGCAGCACGAACGCAACCTATCGTCGGATCGAAATCGGTGCTGGCGCTGCTGCTCCTGATCACGGCCCTTGCCGCGGCACTGCGGCTGTGGCGTTTGGACTGGGCCTTGCCCTTTGTGCCCCATCCGGACGAGCCGGCGATCATGAATGTTGTGCTGCGCATGCTGCGGAATAGCGATCCTAATCCGCATTTCTTTTACTACCCATCACTCTGGATCTACGTGCAGGCGCTGGTAGGCTGGGCGCATCTTAAGTGGGGTATGGCGCAGGGTATATATATGAATGCTGCTCAGCTGCCGGAAACCACCGATATTGCCACGTCGGTTCCAGGGTTTTTCGCATGGGGTCGGGCGGCATCAGCGCTCGCGGGTGCGGCAACTGTGCCGCTGCTGTACTCGGCGGCACGGCGGGTAGCGGGTCCTGTCGCCGGCCTCGTAGCCGCGGCCCTTTTGACGTTCAACACCTACCACCTGATCCACTCGCACTATCTCACCACCGATGTGGCCGCCACGCTGTTCACCGCGCCGACGCTGCTGGTCTGCCTGCTGATCGTTGAGCGCGGTTTGTGGCGCGACTATCTGCTGGCGGGCGCGCTGGCTGGACTGGCAGCTGGCGCTAAACATAACGCAGCCATTGTCGCGGTTGCGATCACCGCTGCGCACGCCATGCATTGGCGGGCACGCATGGTTCGGGAGCTGCCGCGCTTGATAGTGGCTGCAGTCGCAATGATCGGCATTTTTCTGCTAACGTCGCCCTTCATTGTGCTGGCCTTTGCTGAGTTTTGGGCGGATCTGCGCCATCAGCTTGGGGACTATGCGGCAGGCGCGCATGGCGATGTGACCGGTACCTGGCCGGTTGCTGCGTATGTCGCCTTTTACCGCGAACAAGCTCTAGGCCTTGGTGGCGGTCTGCTCGCGCTGTGGGGGACGCTGCAACTGGTCCGGCGGCGGGACGGACGTGTGGTGGTATTGCTCGGCCTTGTGCTGGCCTATGTGCTGGTCTTTATGGCGCAGGGAAATCATTGGATGCGCAATCTGCTGCCCACGCAGGTGCCGCTCTTTGTGCTGGCGGGAGTGGGCGGCGCAGATGTGCTCCACCGGGTGCGGGTTGGGCTGCCCCGCCATGCGGGGACGCTCCTCAGCGCTGCGCTGCTGCTTTTGCTCCTGGCAACGCCGGTCGCCTCAGCTGTGCAGTACACGCGCCGGTTAGGGCCAGCCGACAGCCGGGTGCAAGCCATGCAATGGATCGAGACTCAGGTGCCGCCGGGTGTGCCGGTAGCGGCGGAGCTCAAGGCGATTCCAGGAGCCGGAGCCAGCCGTTGGACCGAGGTGCATTATCTGCCGGAGCACGAGCTAGCCTGGTACCGCCGCCAGGGCTATGCGTATGTGATAGCCTCCTCCGACACCTGGCGGCAGCTGACGCTACCGGCCGAGTATACCCAGTGGGCCGGTCGCGAGCCCGTCGCCGAGTTTGCGGGCGCGGCGGCAGGACTGTTAGGGCCGCGTCTGGTGGTGTATCCGACGGGTGTGAGCCCGGCAGATGTGACCGAACGACCGGCCAGCATCGTCAAGGTGGGTGGCGCACAGCTGGTGGGCGCGACGCTGGGCCGGCCCGATCCGGAGGCGCCCGAGGTCGGCGTCGATGCGCAGCGTCGGTTCAAGCCTGGCGATGTTGTGGGCCTGCGCACGTTTTGGCAGCTAGATCAGCCCTTCACCGACGACTTTTTTGTGTTTGTGCATGTGCTTGACGCGGCGGGAAACACGGTAGCGCAACGGGACACACCGCCGTGGCAAGGGCGCTTTCCAACGTCATCCTGGCGAAGCGGCACACTGGTCGTAGATGTTAACGATCTCCAATTACCACCAACCTTGCCGCCTGGTACCTACACCGTGGTTGCCGGCATGTTCGATCCTGCGACGGGTACCGCGCCTCCCGTGACCGTAGATGGCGTTCCACAAGGGAGCAACGCGGTTTCAATCGCCAGCCTTTCCGTCGCCACGGACCATAACGAGTGATGAAGCGCAGCGCGTCAGCTCAGGCAGTAATTTTTGCAGTGTCAACCCGTCAGCGCTGGCTGCTCGCCCTGCTTGCTCGCGCTGGAGGCGGACTGTTGTTGTTTGTGCTGCTGTACCAGATTCCAACGCGGCACACGGTCAACGTCGGCTTCAACGATGCCGCCTACGTTCAGGGCTTCAACGATCCCACCAACCGCTGGGGTGTGATCGACGAGGCAAGCGCGGCTGCTTTTCCCCTGCGTTGGAGCAAAGCCCAGTCGTTCCTGCTATTCCCCCAGATTGGACTGCCCGCCCAGGCTACGATCCGCTGGCGGGCGCTGCGTACACCGTCTGAGCCGCTGCCAACTGTGCGTGTGCTGCTGAATGGCCGCGACGAGCTGGGAACGTTCCAAGCGACGGGCGACTGGGAAACCCATCACTTCATGATCGAGCGTGGGCTGCTCAAGGCCAACGATCTGTTTTTGGAGCTGCGAACCGACCCCGCGGTTATGGACGACGGCGTTGCGCATGGGCTGCAGGTTGCGGCGGCTGCGCTGGCCACTACGGGCTGGCCGATCATGCCGTATCCTGCTCAGCTGCTGTATGGCACCGCGGCAGTTGTGTTCGGCACAGCCCTTGTACACGGCCGTAGGCGACAACTTGGCGTAGCTCTGTTGATTGGCTTTCTGTTTTTGCTGCTGTACCGCTTGCCGCTCATGCCCTACCCGCTGCGCTCATGGCCGCCGCTGCTCATGTTTGGACTTGGCACCGCCCTGGCCATTCGCATCATTCCGCGAGCGCAGATGCGGGTGGCAGGCTGGGTCTGGCCGATGCTGGTGTTGGGCAGCATCGGTCTTTGGTTTGCCTGGCTCGTGGTAACATCACAAAGCCACGTCGCGCTCTCGGTGCCGGGCGTAGAGCGTGATTTTCCGGTGTTCGCTACCCGGGCCACAACGCTGCGCTGCCCTTCGGCGTTGCCGCGTGCTACTGCGCCGTGCGTGCTGCGCGCCGATGGCTTCTACCAGATCGGGTATCCGTTGCTGTTGTGGCTCGTCAAGCCCTGGATGGGCGGGGATGCGTTCGCGGCTGGACGGCTGATCGCGGGGGTGAGTGGGGCTTTGTTGTTGCTCGGCACGGCTGCGCTCGGCTGGCGCTGCTTGCCCGCAGCCGCGCGTGGCGGCGCCAGTCTGCTCGCGCTGCTCCTTGTGGCGCTTAGCCCCTTTGTGGTGCAATACAGCTTGTACGTCGGCACTGATATGCCCTTTGCCGCGGCGTGGACCTTGGGCCTGGCCGCCGTGTTTGTGCCTCAGCCACATACACGCCCGTCGCTCATCTTTGCGGGTGCACTGTGTGGCCTTGCCTTTTTGATCCGGCATCCGGGCCTGGTACTGCTGCCGTTTGGCGTAGTCGCGCTGCTGTGGTTACAGCGCAATCCTGGCGAATCAGGTGCCGGGCGGCAGCGTTTGGCCGCGTTTATCCCGTGGAGCGCCGTCGGTTGGTTTATGCTGGGCTGGTTTGTGGCTGCGCTGCCGCAGCTGCTGATCAATATGGTTGATACGGGCCAGCCCTTGTACAGCCAACAGGCCAAGAATGTTTGGCTGGCGGTGTATGGCAATACCGATTACAGCGGTCGGTGGCACGAAGCGACTGATGATGTGCGTCTGCGGGATGTTGTGCTTGCCGATCCCGAACGTTTCTTTGCTAACTGGAGCCGTAACCTCCAAGGATTTGTTGGGACCGGCGCGGAGGATACCCGGGAGTTTGGGCAAGCGCTCGGCTTGCGGCTGCTCCATGTGCCGGCAAACTGGTTAGCCATGGTTGGCCTCGGCTTGTGGGCCTGGCGTGGAGCACGCCGAACTCGTTTGCTCGTCGTTGGCGGTGCGCTGTATGTTGTCGGTGTCAGCGTCGGCTTTGTGCTGCCACGCTTCTTTTTGCCGCTCGTGCCCATCATGGCTGTGGCGGCGACTGCAGTGCTTGTGGGTTTGGCGGAACGGTTGGCCCAGGTCTGGCCACGCTTGGACCGAGCTCAATGGTTTAGCTTGCTTGGTGTGCTGCTGGTTGCAAGCATGGCGACCGGGCCGCAGGTGGGTGCCCACTATGTGCTTGACCATCAAGATCCCGATGCCAGGACCAGTGGTCAGGCCGAGCACAGTGTTGGGAACTACGTGTGGCATGTCGATCCCCGTACCAATCCAGTGATGCTCGCTCCAGATCCCGGGAAGTGGTGACGGGCCCGCTGCTGTTTATACAGGTATGCATCTACTACAGCTTTTGAAGCGGCACCGAATGCTGATTGGGTTGATTGTGGTAGCGCTCGCACTGCGCGTGTGGTACTGGTCGATCAATCCGCTCTGGCCGCAATACTCAAATGCCGACGACGGAGATTATTATCGGCGCGCGCTGCGCCTAGCCGTCACCGGTAACTATGTCGACGATGCGTGGCTGATCCGGCCGCCGTTCCATGTCTGGGTTTTTGCAGCATGGATCAAGCTTGGCCTGCTGCTGGGGCAGCCGCCGACGTTTGGTGTGCGGCTGATCCAG
>JADDQF010000035.1:39637-72935 GCA_016781505.1 bacterium | reverse complement strand
CCTACAACTTCGCCGCCGCATAAATGCTCCGTGAACAATGGTCGAATGCGTCGGTGGCTCCGCCCGCTGCCGGCCGGGTCTATGGGCAGCACCACGGATGAAGCCACGCGCTAGCCCGTGGTTTTTAGCTTGTGGCTGGCGAATGTGTGTGTTATGCTGTTATTCGTGGAGTGACACACAAACATATTGACGGTTACGTTACACCTTCTTTGTCACTCCCCTAGCCTCGGAGTGTCCTATGTCAATTTCGCAACGACATCACGTCAAGATTACCGGCGTAGGCGCAAAGCCCATGGTGTTCGCCCACGGCTTCGGCTGCGACCAGCACATGTGGCGTTTCGTGGCACCCGCATTCGAGCAAGACTACAAGGTGATCATGTTCGACTACGTTGGGGCGGGGCAGTCCGATCTGGGAGCGTATGATCGCGCCAAATACGGCACGCTTGATGGTTATGCGCAGGATGTGTTAGAAATTTGCCGAGAGCTGAATTTGATGGCGGTAACATTTGTCGGGCATTCGGTTTCCGCCATGATCGGCATCCTGGCAGCCATCGAAGAGCCCGAACGCTTTGAGCGGTTGGTCCTTGTCGGTCCTTCGCCGCGCTATATCAATGCTGTGGATTACGTCGGCGGTTTTGAGCGAGCCGACATCGAAGGCTTGCTGGAGTTTCTGGATAGCAACTACCTGGGTTGGTCCAGCACCATGGCACCGGCGATCATGGGCAATGCAGATCGTCCCGAGCTCGGCCAGGAGCTAACCAACAGCTTTTGCCGGACAGATCCCGAGATCGCCAAACATTTCGCGCGCGTGACCTTTTTGTCGGATAATCGGTCGGACTTACCCAAGCTCCAAACCAAGGCGCTGATCCTCCAGTGCTCGGAAGACCTGATCGCCCCGGAGTCGGTCGGGCGGTACATGCACCAATCCTTGCCTGATAGTCAGTTTGTGCTGCTGAAAGCAACTGGACATTGCCCGAATTTGAGTGCCCCTGACGAAACGATTGCCGCCATGCGCGCCTTTCTGTAGGGGTTGAACATTGGTAAAAAACATGGAGTTAAGGCATCTCAATAAGGATCTGCTACAGGAAAGCCTCGAAGATCTGTATGAGAATGCGCCATGTGGCTACATCTCAACGCTTCCTGACGGCACCTTCGCCAAAGTTAATCGGACCTTTCTTGACTGGGTCGGGTATCAGCGGAAAGATCTGCTCGGGAGCAAACGATTTCAAGATTTGCTAACCGTGGGCGGCAAGATCTTTTATGAAACACACTATGCTCCGTTGCTGCGGATGCAGGGGTTTGTTAAGGAAGTTGCCTTCGACCTGGTTGGTCAAACCGGCAAGCGCCTGCCGGTCTTGATCAGTTCCATCCAAAAGCGCGACGCCTGCGGCGCGCCCGTGTTCAACCGAATCACGATTTTCAATGCCACCGAACGCCGAGAATATGAGCGCGAGCTACAGCTTGCCCGCAGAAGGGCCGAGCAAGCCTTACAACTGCGCGATCAATTTTTGTCACTAGCTTCACACGAGCTTAAAACCCCGTTGACCACGATTTTGGGTAATATTCAACTTTTACAGCGGCGTGTGATCCGAGAAAATACCCTGGGTAGCCGTGATCAGCAAACGATCCAGGTTATTATTGAGCAAACGAACCGGCTGAATAAAATGATTGGGGTATTGCTGGATATTTCACGCATAGAATCGGGCCAGCTGAAAATTGAACGGCAGCCAGTTGATGTATGCGCGCTGGTTCGGCGGATCGTGGATGAGGTGCAGCCAACGCTGCCAGAGCGCGAGATCAAGGCGGAGTGTATGATTCCGTCGGCGGTGATTCAAGGTGACGAGCTGCGCTTGGAGCAGGTTTTGCAAAATCTGCTCCATAATGCGCTTAAGTATAGTCGGTGTGGCGCGCCGATTGTGTTGGAGGTTTGCCAACACGCGCTGCAAGTTCGTGTTGCGGTACACGATCAGGGGATTGGCATTCCGGCAGAAGCTCTCCCGCAGCTCTTCGAACGGTTTTACCGCGCTGAGAATGTGGATCCACGAAACATCAGTGGATTGGGAATTGGCCTGTACGTGGTCAAGCAGATTGTTGAACTGCACGGTGGAACGGTCATAGTGGAAAGCGCCGAAGGCCACGGCAGTACTTTTACCGTGTGTTTGCCGCTTGATTCGCAGTCCCTGCACCCCCATGCCTGATTCGCCATGGGCTGCTACGGCTGGATTTACGCTGGCCTAGAACGGACCAAACAAGCTGTACCTGTATGCATTGCCAACGTATCACAAACCTGCCGCTCCATCTCCGCTTGAGTCCGACTCGACGATCATGTCAGTAAAATAATCTGCCAAGCCACAACGGCACGTCAACAGCCTGACGGGTATGTTTTTGGGGGGATGCCGACCGGTATTGCCAATCCTTCCAGCCAGTATGCCGGTGAGGCTGCAATCAACATGCAATAAGCTCAGGCCGTGCGCTTGGACGGGCGGGCATTTGAGCTGCTCTAGCGGCGCTTTTCTCGGACGCTGCCGTGCTATAATCCACGTGATGTATGCAACCTATGTTCGCCCCGGCGAACAGCGCAGCACGCCATGAGCACTACAACAATTCGTGATCTTCTGCGCCTCGCACTTCCCCCTGGCAGCAAGCTGCTCACTCCCGGAGACGGATCACTGCAACACATCAGCAATGCAGTAAGTTTACGGGCGACACTGCCGGCGTTTCCCCAGCTGCGCGGCGGCGAGATCGCGCTGATAAGTGTGGCGCAAGCTCGGCTGTTGGACGAGCGCCTGACCTTGCCGACAATCGTGCGTCGGCTGGCCGAGGTTCCGGTTGCGGCGATTGCGGTTGTTGGTGCGGTTGACGACGATGCGTTGGCGGTAGCGAAGGTGACGGACTTGCCGCTGCTGCAGCTGCCCGATCAAACCGATCTGCGCAGCGTCGAGCGGGAGATTCACCGGCTGCTCGTCGACCTGGATGTGCAGCTTGAGCGTCGCGCCGCGCAGCTCTACAGTGAGCTTACCCAGCATGTTGCAGCCGACGACGGTGCTGAAGGCATTGTGCGCCTAACCGCAGAACGGACAGGCTGTGCCGTGGCCTACCTTAACGCCGACGGTGAAGTACGGATTCAACGGGGGCCGCGTCACCTGCGCGCTGCCTTCAGCGGACTTCAGCTACCGCTCAGCCCAACCGGGCAAGCGATGGATGTGGTCGTGCGTACGTATCCAATCGGTCAGCCTGCGCAGCGGCTAGGCTATGTCGCGGTGGCGGGGCCGACGCTGGATCGTTGGGATGAGCTGGCGGCTACCCAGGCGGTAGCCGCGCTGGCGCTGGAGCTGGCGAAACAACAAGCAGTGCATGCCGCCGAAGCCCGTATTCGCGGCAATGTGCTTCGAACCATTCTGAGCGGTACTGTCACCGATCCGGTATCGCTACAACAGCAAGCTGCCGAGCTCGGCTATGATCTTCAACGACCGCATGTGGCGCTGGTGATCGCGCCGGTTGACAAAGCGACAACTCTTGAGCAGGCTCAGACATGGCTGCGCCGCTTGCTTGGCCGGCAGCAGCTGGCAGCGCCGACTCTTGTACGCGAAGAAACGTTGGTGTGCTTCTGCCCCAGCGATGAGCAGCTGACGCAGCCGTACGCGTTGTTGCAAGCCTTGACTGAGGAGGCAGCAGTGAATGCGGGTTTGAGCACGTTGGCTACCGCTGCCGCCCAATGGTCGCGCGCTTATGATGAGGCGGAGCAAGCGTTGCTGCTGGGGCGTGAGCTCTTTGGCCAGGGTACCTTCACCGCGTTCAGCGATCTTGGCGTGTATCGTCTGCTGCTGGAGCTCCGGAGCTCCTCCGAGCTGCAAAGCTTTTATCATCAAACGCTGGGCGCTCTTACGGAGCATGACCGTGCCAATGGCGGTGAGCTCCTGCATACGCTCGAAGGCTACTTTGCGGCGCTGGGCAATTTACACCATGCCGCCGATCTGCTCCATATTCACCGCAACACGCTGATCTATCGTCTCCGCCGGATCACCGAGATCAGCGGGCTAAGCTTGAAGCGGCCGGAAGATGTGTTGGCCTTGCAAATTGCCCTCAAAGCGCATCGCGTCGTGACCATGATGCGCTAACATCAGCTTTTTAACCGGCCTACCACAGGAAGGATAGTGTCGATGCGTTGGCGAAAAGAAGTTGTAAGCCCCACACTCTTACTCAGTGAGGCGGGGGTGATGGTCGAGGCGCTCAAGCATCATGTGTTTCCGCCGGGCGGCAAGCGCATGAACCAATACCATCAAGAGGTATCAGCGCCGCAAGGAGCCGCAGTGATGGCGGTGCAGTTTGTGCACGAAGTCGGCGAGCGCTTTGGTGGCCTGCAGGTATTCAAGCTCCATTACGTTCATCGCGCGCCTGGCCGGGATTTGTACGATGAGTATCTGGCCGCGCCGTTCGACTCCATCGAAATGGCCGCGACGCCCGTAGGGCCGGATGCGCTCAACGCTAACCAGCGCCGTGTCCTGACCACCTTGCTCGAAGGTAGTGATGCAAAGGCGTGGGAAGCTTCGGCAACGTTTCGGGGCGATATCCAAGGCGGTAAGTAGCCGCGCTGTTGTTACGCGGATTGCAGATGACACAGATTATCGAGCTGCTCGCACCCGCCATTGTTGCCCAGCGGCCAAGCCTGATCGCATTGTTGCAGGACGCGGTTGATCGTGGCGCTTCCATTGGTTTTTTGCCGCCATTGGCCGCCGACGAAGCGGAGCGCTACTGGGATGGAGTGGCGGCCGAGCAAGCCGCGGGTGCTCGCCTGGTATTTGCTGCGCTGCACGCCGACCGCATTGTTGGCACGATCCAGCTAGCATTGGTACCCAAACCGAACGCACGGCATCGGGCCGAGATCCAAAAGCTGCTTGTGGTGAGCAGCGCGCGGCAACAAGGGCTTGGGCGAGCCTTGATGTTGGCGGTTGAGCTGGCTGCGCGGCAGGCAGAGCGCTCCTTGCTCGTGCTCGACACCCGGCAGGGCGATGTTGCCGAGCGCTTGTACCGTTCACTCGGGTATGTTGAAGCCGGTGTCATTCCCGGGTATGCCCGCAGTGCCAACGGCAAGCTTGACGCGTGCGTGTTTTTCTACAAGCTGCTGTAAGCTTGGCCAGCTCATCCCCCTCCGGATCGTAGACCGACCTCGTGCCCGCTGTGTTCAACGCTTGCGGGTTCTCCGCTTGCCTTCCTTTCTGGCAACCACACCAAGAGGAAGAATGGGCCACGGCACCGTTAGCGGCAGAACTTGGAGGACACGCGGCTATCTCTAACACCGGCAAACTATGGCTCAAGCACGCCCGCACTCTCGCCTTCGATCTGGATCACAACCTGTTGTACGGCTGGGAATTGGCGGAGCGTGCGCTCGATCTGCTGCCGAATCATCTGTACCCGAGCTGCGCCACCGCCATACGCGCGTAGTTCCTTGGAAAAGTTCGCGGTTGCGACGCCATCGGTGATCGTCAGCTTCAGCAATGTGACCTCATAGCCCCAGTCGGGTTGGCGGCCAGGATAGGCGACGATCTCTTTGGCGGTTGGTAGCGCTGTTTGGGCTCCCGCCGCGTTGCCGTCGGGTGGGCCATTAAGGAGTTCGCGCAGTGCGGCCGAAGCCACTTGCGGTGTTCGCGCGATCCGCTGTTGGAACACGATCAGCTCCTGCATATCGCCGCCGGTCCATGCCACGTCCACGCGCTGAGTAGCGTCATCCGGCAGCACCTGCACGGTGACGCGCTTGAGCACCGCGCCGTCGGCTTCAGCCAGCTCGAACGTAGCATCGCCGGCTGGAGTTGGCGGTGGCGCGCTCTCGGTATTCCATTGCAGATTTGCCACGCCGTAGCCGACTCCGTCTGTGCCGGTCACCACGGGTATCAGCTGCTCCAGCACTGTGCCATTGCTCCAGCGCAGCCGGCCAAGCAGTGCAGCGTTGGCATCGGCACCGCGGAAGGCAACATGCAGTGGCAATGTAACGGCTACATCTGCCGCGGGCGAGTCGAGCTGAATGCCCGAGGTAGCCGCTACTCCGCCGAGCTGCACAGGCACGTTCTGCTGCACGACGATCGAGCCATCCTTGGCACTTGTCTCAAAAATCTCTAAGATACCCGTCTGAGGCTCGGCAGGTGGAGTAAACGTAAGCGTGCCCTCGAAGGGCCCACCCTGCCCAATATCCGGCGCTTGCACCATGATCGGTCCCATGCCAAGAATGTTGCCTTGCGCATCCTTGACCTGCCCGGCCAATGTCGCTTCAAACGGCCAAAAGTTGGTTGTACCGCGCACAGTAACCGTTTGATCCAGCACAGCGCCGGGGTTTGGGGCGGTGATCGTGATCGTCTTGCTCGTGGCCGGTGCTGAGATCGGCTGTGATGTCGGTGTCGGCTGGGCTGGCGCCGATGTGGGAACAGCCTGCGTCGGTACCAGTGTCGGGACCTGCGCTTGTGCTACCACGGTTGCCGGTGCGGATGGTACGGCTGTTGGCACGGTTCTGGTTGGTTGCGCCTGGGCTTGCGCCGATGGCAGCCCACTCGGTGGGGTAGCTGTTTGTGAGCCGCACGCAACCAAAAGCGAAAGGCTGAGTAATCCGACGTATCGCAGGTAACGCATAGGAAGCTCCTTGTGTGTTATCCAGCATAACAAAGCGACCGCCGCTTGTGGCTGACGGTCGTGCGATACCTGTGTGGTGCTATGTTTACAAGCTGATAGCAACCTGACAAATGAGGGTCTGCTGGGGAAAAACCAGGAGTGGGACCTGTTACAGCTCCATCCAGCGCGCCTGAGTCCAACCTAAATGCGCGTGGCTGTTGAAAAGGCGTAGCACACGTCGCTCGCCAGCCCAATCCACAACACTGATTGTGGCGGGATCGAGAAACATACGCTGAGCGACCGCTGGAGCAACGCCCAAGGTCAAGGCGATCAATGCTTTGATCGGGCCAACATGGGAAACCAGCACAATGGTCTGGCCTGGATGCCTGCTGCATACCATGGTTGCCCATGCAGCAGCGCGGGTCGTCATGCTGGCGATGCTCTCGCCGCCTGGTGGAGCCAGGGTTGGATCTGCTTCCCACGCGTAGAGGTGTGCGCTGCTCTCAGCACTATGCTGCAACACCTCGGCTCGGCTCCGTCCCTCCCAATGTCCGAATGAGCTTTCCCGTATCTCGTCCGCAAGCGTGACTGGCAGCTTGTGGACAACCGCAATTGGTTCAGCGGTGTCCATGGCTCGGCGCCGAGGACTACTGAAGACCGCTGAAATCGGCAGCGAGCTGAGCGCCGTTGCCAGCTGCTCGGCTTGATGCCGTCCATGTGCGGTCAGCCGATCATCGCGGTCGCCAATGTACCGCATCTCGCGGTTCGCGGCAGTCTCGCCATGCCGAACAAGCAGCAAGCGGGTACCACGTTGCGCGCTCATTCACCGATCGCCTTCACCACGCGGGCCATTTCAATCGCTGTCGCGGCGGCGTCAAAGCCTTTGTTGCCGGCCTTCGTTCCGGCCCGCTCGATCGCCTGCTCGATGGTGTCGGTGGTGATGACGCCGAAAACACACGGTACGCCCGTCTGCATTCCCACCTGAGCGACACCATTTGCCGCAGCGCCCGCCACATAGTCGAAGTGCGCCGTCGAGCCGCGAATCACTGCGCCCAGCGCAATCACTGCATCGACCCTGCCCTGCTCCGCCAACTTGCGGCAAGCAAGCGGCACTTCAAACGAACCCGGCACATACACCACGGTGATATCGGCTTTGTTCACTCCATGACGGCGTAAGCCATCCAGCGCGCCCAACAGCAGCTGTTTCGTGATAAACTCGTTCCAACGGCTGACGACGATGCCGATCCGCAATCCACTCCCCACAAAATCGCCTTGAATTACGCGCATTCCCTTGCCTCCAACATATGTCCCATTTTGTCGCGTTTGGTGTCGAGGTACTGCTGATTATGCGCCGACGGCTCGATGAGCAGCGGTAGCTGTTCGACGATTTCAAGGCCGTAGCCGCGCAGGCCATGGATCTTCTTCGGATTGTTGGTCAACAATCGGAGTTGGCGAATGCCGAGATCAAACAGGATTTGCGCGCCGATGCCATAGTCGCGGAGGTCGGCCGGAAATCCAAGCTGGATATTGGCCTCGACGGTGTCAAGTCCTTGCTCTTGCAGCGCATAGGCGCGCAGCTTGTTGTGCAGGCCAATCCCCCGGCCTTCCTGACGGAGATACAGCAGCACGCCGCGTCCTTCCGCCGCGATCCGCTCCAGCGCTCGGTGCAGCTGCGGCCCGCAATCACAGCGGAGGCTGCCGAATACATCGCCGGTCAAGCATTCGGAGTGGACGCGTACCAACGGAGGTGGCCCACCATTGACATCGCCCATCACGAGCGCCACACTTTCGCTGGGATCGTGCGAGCTTTCGTAGCTGATCGCCTGAAATGTGCCGAAGGTCGTCGGCAGCAGCGCTTTGCCCACCGCCCGGACCAGCGTTTCACGGGTGCGGCGATACGCAATCAGCTGTGCTACGCTGACAATCTTTAAGCCGTGGCGTGCGGCAAAGCGCTCAAGCTGCGGCAGCCGGGCCATCGTTCCGTCGTCGTTCATGATCTCGCAGATAACGCCCGCGGGATACAGGTTGGCTAAGCGCGCCATGTCCACTGCGGCTTCGGTCTGGCCGGCGCGCTGCAGCACGCCGCCGTCAGCTGCCCGCAGTGGAAAAATGTGTCCTGGTCGGGCAATATCGGCAGGTGTTGTGGCCGGATCAAGCACAGTCCGGATCGTGTGCGCCCGGTCTGCCGCCGAAATCCCGGTTGTTACACCCTGCGCCGCTTCAATTGAGATGGTGAAGTTTGTGCCAAAGCGTGACGTATTACTGCCGACCATCAGCGGAATCTCTAATTCATCCAGCCGCTTGCCCTGGATCGCCAGGCAAATAAGCCCGCGACCCTCACGCGCCATAAACGCAATATGTTCCGGCGTAACGTATTGTGCCGCACAGGCGAGATCACCCTCGTTTTCGCGGTCTTCATCATCGACAATGATGATACATTTACCTGCGGCGTAATCGCGCAGCGCTTCTTCAACAATTGCTAACGGCATACCTGGCTCCCTTCCCTGCTAACACTCGCTAAGGCTTGCTAGCGCTCTGCGGATTGCAGCTTCGATAACTGGTACGTCGTGATGGATTCGACGTACTTGGCCATAATGTCGACTTCCAAATTGACAACGGCGCCAACCTGTTGCCGGCCCATGATCACTGCGCCCTGGGTATAAGCGATCAAGGCAATGGTAAACGCGTCACTCGTACGCTCTGCAATGGTGAGGCTGGTGCCGTCAACTGCTACGTAGCCTTTTTCGACAATGTACGGCAGCAGTCGCGCCGGCGGTCGCACCGTTACCCGCAAAGAGTCGCCTTCGGGATCGATGCGTACGATCTCGCCCGTGCCGTCCACATGGCCTTGGACGTAGTGGCCGCCGAGCCGTCCGCCGAAGGCTAGCGACCGCTCCAGATTGACCGGATCGCCAACCTGCAAGGAACCAAGATTTGTCCGGCGCAGGGTCTCGGGGCTGACACCAATCGTGAAACTGCTTTGATCGAAACCAATAACCGTTAGGCAAATGCCGTTGACCGCGATACTGTCTCCAAGCTTCGCGTCTTGCACAACCGTGGCGCAGCCGATAGTAAGCTCTTTGCCTAGCTCGGCGTCGATCGAGGTTGCCTGGATGGTGCCTATCTCTTCAACGATTCCCGTAAACATAATGCGGCCTACTCCTTATCCGACTACTCGCTACTTTTTGCTTCTCCGGTGGGCGTGCTCGTGCTGGCCGGCTCCGCGATGATCAACAGATCGTCCCCAACCACCTCGTGGCGTACGAAACGCCAGGCCTGCGCGTCGTTCATCAGCGCTACGCCGGGATGGCCCATTGGGCTAGGAGCGATCGCCCCTCCGATCAGCTTGGGCGCGACAAAGGCCCAGATCCGGTCGATGACCTGCTCGGCTGCAAACCGGCCCAGAATTTGCGCGCCGCCTTCAACCAGCAGGCTGGTAAGGTTGCGCTGCCCTAGCTCGCGCAGCAGGGCATGCAGGTCGACGCGTCCGTCGGTATCGGGCGGCAGCCTCAGCACTTCGGCGCCGCGGTGCTCAACCTCGGCTTGCCATTCGCCCGCAGCATCCACCGTTGCGATAATCGTCTGCCCCGGCAAGCCGGGATCAAGCACCTTGGCCGATAAGGGCGTGCGGCCGTGACTATCGACAATGACCCGGATAGGATGCTGAACATCGCGCCACCAGGCAGCGTCCAGGCGCGTCGTCAACGCGGGATCGTCCGCCACCACCGTGCCTACCCCAACCAAAATCGCGTCAACTTCGTCCCGCAGTTGATGCACGAGCCGGCGGGCGGCGGGACCGCTTACCCAGCGGCTATCTCTGGTCCAGGTCGCGATCTTGCCATCCAATGTCATTGCATACTTGGCGATAACCAGCGGCCGGTGCTGCTGTGTCCAACAGTGGAAGGCCGCGATCTGTTCTTCGGCGCGAGCGGTGTACCCTTGCAGTTGCGTGGTGGCGATGCCGGCAGCGTCAAGCACGGCTTGGGCGCCTGCGCCGATGCGACGGTCCGGATCGCGTGCAGCGAAGAACACCTGCCGCACGCCTGCCCTGATAATGCTGTTCGTGCAGGGTGGGGTACGCCCCCAAAAGGTGCAGGGCTCAAGCGTGACAAAGAGCTGCGCGCCCTGCGCTGCGCTGCCCGCTTGCTCCAGCGCGACAATTTCGGCGTGCCATCCGCCGGCTGGTTGGGTCCAGCCCTCGCCGATAACCGTGCTGCCTTGCACAACCACCGCCCCCACAGGCGGATTCGGCGATGTTCGGCCACGTGCGCGCTCCGCGAGTTGCAGCGCTCGTTCCATCCACGGCTGTACCTCATCAATCATCGCTCACCCTGTGGTCCTGCCCTTCGCGGCACAACAAAAAGCCCCAAAGGTCTTGTACCTTCAGGGCTTGATGCACAGGCAAGGACGGCATTGCACCGTCTTTGAAAGCCGATGCTAACGCCTAATAAGCCTGGCCCATACCAGACTCTTGAGCAACATGTGCCGCCAACCTTCTTCCATCCGGACTATAACCGTCGGCCCTGGCTTTGCACCAGATCCACCGCTCAGCAGTGCTGAGACGGGTCGCGGGCTTGGCGTGCTGCGCCTTACCGCCGGTAGGGAATTACACCCTGCCCTGAAGGTTTGACTATTGTGAAGCGTAGCACGATCACCTGTGGGCGTCAAGGAATGTGTTGTCGCTTATCCCGCGCTTGATACAACGCTTTGAGCGCGACATAATGCTCGGCGGGAGGTGCAATTCTGGCCTGTTGGTCGGGCCGAAGTGGACGAATAATGCCAGGCACGCCGATCACCAGCGAGCCGGGCGGCACGACCATGCCCTCCGGCACCAGAGCGCGGGCGCCAACAATCGAGCCTGTGCCGATCACCGCTCGGTTGAGCACAACCGCCCCCATGCCAATCAAGACTTTGTCTTCGATGGTACAGCCGTGCACCACAGCCGCATGTCCCAGGGTAACGTCGTTGCCGATCGTGAGGTAGGCATCGGGGTCGGCATGGAGGACACAGCCATCTTGAATGTTGGTGCGTGCCCCAATCCGGATCTCGCCCTCGTCGCCACGAATCACTGCCATGGGCCAAACGCTTGCATGGGGGCCGAGGGTAACCGTGCCGCCAACATGCGCGTGTGGTGACACATAGGCTGTGGCATCAATCTGGAGCTGGTCGTCGATGTTGGGCCAGCGTGTCATGCCGGTGTTCCTCTTTAATAGAATGCCGTAATGTTGGCGGTCATGAGCCAACGTCCGCATCAGCCGCCCGCCCTGCAGGAGCCAAAAGCAGGGGTCCTAACCTGTGTTGGGGCAGCACTGCACACGTCCTTGCTCATGGCCTAAGGCTCCATCCACATACCCATGACGCCATCGCTCACTCGTTGTTCCTGGCCGGTCGTTACATCGAGGGTATGCACCCCATTGGTCGACGCATACAGCAGTTGGGTACCGCTCGCATTCCATAGTCGAATAGACTGCGCGTATTGGTCGAAGTACGGTAATAGGTTGATAAAGTTTATGGAGGGTTGAAACGGCTCGAAGGGCTGTACCTTGCCGGTTGCCAAAGTCAAAACGTTCCAGCGCACGGCTGGAAACTCTTGGCGGGTGCTGATGGCTCGGATCTCTTCATCAAAGCTCAGGAAGGCGAGTTTGTCGCCCTGGGGTGACCAGAAGAACGCAAAGGTTGGCGCCGGCGCGAAGCTGCGGTCATCACTGCCGTCGCTGCGCACAACATGGAGTTGTCCCGGTATATTGCCGGCGAGTGCAATATAGGCGATCTGTGATGCGTCGGGCGAGGGCACAAACAGTGTTCCTCCATGCAGATCGGCAATCCGCTGCACAATCGTACCCTGGGTGTCGACCGTGGCAAGTGTTGCGCCGGATGGTTGTTGGAGGGCAACAATCGCAGCCTCGCCATTCGGTAACCAGCTTGGAGCGTTGAACAAGGCCGGTGTTGCCTTGATCCGGGTGGGTTTGTTCGCGCCCCATTCATACAAGAAGAGCCCATCAAGCGGTGTGCCGCCGCCGATGTGCAAGATCATTCGGTCGCTGTTGGGCGCCCAGGCAAAGTACGAGGGCTGGCCCGGCGCAATCCGCTTGCTGGTTTCGCCGCCGCTGCTCGATACTGCATGAAGCGTCATGCCCGTCTCACTGCTGGCCAAAAACGCTAGCTTCTGACTGTCGGGCGACCAGGAAAGATAAAAAGGACTGCTGCCGGCCTCGTCGTAGAGCGTGATCGGCGGCCCAGCTAGCCGATGCACCATCAGCGCGGCCGAGGGATCCTGCGCACTGTTCCGTACGGCTACCGTTGCAACGCTGCGCCCATCCGGAGCGGGAGTGGCGAATAAGTACGAAAGCGTTTGTCCATCGGCATCCGTGGTCAGCGGCCGCGTCTTGCCGAACTGGTCGGCGAGCAGCAAATTACCATTGCTTTGTTGCACAAGGATCGGCCAGCGCTCAAACGTCCGCGCCGTGTACCACCATGCGCTTGCGCCTGCGCTGCCGAACGCCACTACCACCAATGCTCCGAAGGCTAACAATAGCCGCCGCATGGCCGCCCTCCTTCCACTACCAAACAGTATAGCACCAGACGATTGCTGCCATTGGCCAGCGCGGCAAGACCATAACTCCATGCGATGTTTAATGTAGTTGTAATGTTTATTTAGTCAATTCACGCACAAAAACGTTTGACATTATGTTGAATATAGCTATGCTATAGTGACGAGTAATCATGATGCACATACGATCAATGCTTGTAGGGCATCTACGAAACGGCATGTGAGCCGTATTGCTTTTGATCAAGTCACTCTGTTTCGCAATCTGCTGCTTGTAGGTGAACCAACGCTGGGCATGTGCTTGCGGTGGTACGGAGTGCATGGCAATTGGTATCGCGTACAAGCTTGGTCTTGCAACACCGCACGGCACCGGCGATTTCGCCCCTGGGTGGCATTGAGTTGAGCATGGGCGGCGTGCTGAAGCCATTGTATGTTCGGGTGAGACAGTTTTACGAAGCGCCCCAAACGGCGAGGGTGTGCATAGAAGCGAGGGTGTGATGGCCGTTAGACAACTTCGTCCAGCGAAAACTGAAGCGCCGTCCCCTGCAGCAAAGCCATCGGCGCGGGTACAAACGATTAAGCATGGCGACCTGCAATGGATCGATATTCGGCAACCAACGCCGACCGAGATGAACGATCTGCGGCAGTCGCATCATTTTCATGCGCTGACGCTTGACGACTGCCTTAGCAAGGTGCAGCGGCCAAAGCTCGACGAGTACGCCGACGAGGGGTATCTCTTTTTGGTGCTGCATTTCCCGATCTTCAATAAACAGACGCGGCACACCGATCCCGCCGAAGTCGATATCTTTGTGGGCCGGGGCTACGTGATTACTGTCCACGATGGCTCGCTCAAGCCGCTCCTGCAAACGTTTAGCCTGGCCCAGTCCGACGAGCAGGTGACGAGCCGGCTGATGGGGCGTGGCTCGGGCTACCTGCTGTATCGCATCATCGACCGGCTGGTAGACTATGGATTCCCGCTGCTCAACAAGATCGACGAGCATATCGAGCGAATTGAGCATGGCATTTTCGACCGCAATGTACGTTCGCTGGTGCAGGATTTAAGCTTTGTGCGGCGCGATATTATCACCCTGCGCCGGATCATCAAGCCCAACTTGCCCGTCCTCCGACAGCTGGAAAGCCGCGAGCGCGCGTTTTTGCGCCTAGACGAAGACATTTATTTCGGGGACATCCTGGATCATCTAGGCAAACAATGGGACATGCTCGAAGACGACAAAGAAATTATTGAAGGGCTCAACGATACCCTTGATAGCCTCACCTCCCATCGGATCAACGAGGTCATGAAAATCCTGACGGTGATCTCGGTTGTGCTGCTGCCCATGACGCTGGTTGCCAGCGTGTACGGCATGAACGTGGCCTTGCCCTTTGGCGAGCACCCGTTTGCCTTTCTGCTCGTGGTTGGCTATATGCTTTTGGCTGCAGCCAGCATGATGGCCTATTTTCGGTACAAAGGCTGGATTTAATATTTCTGGTTTTTGGATTAGTGATCGTGGATGAGGTACAACCGCCTCATTCACGATCACTAGTTTCATATATCCAGCCTAAACTATAATATGCGTGTATCTTCCACTTCCCGGCCGTCGCTTGCCGCCACATTCCGCGAGCATTCTCTTCTCCGCACGGTTGCCCTGCTGAGCCTTTGCTTGCTGCTCGGGCTGCTGGCGGGCGCGAGCGTGAGCTTCGGCCCTTTCTGGCTCGGCTTTGCTGCGTTGGTTGCCGGCCTGCTCGGTTTTGCTGTTCTGCGTTCCACCGACCTTGGCCTGGCCGCGGTCTTTGCCGCGATCTTGTTGCTGCCGTTCGGTGCCCTTCCCTTTAAGATCGCCATCACGCCGACGTTTTTGGAGTTGGCCTTGATCGCGCTGTTGGGCATTGCTACCTTGCGCGTGCTGGCGGTGCCCGACCTCGACCTCCGGCTGTCGCCGCTGGGTGGCCTGGTTGCAGCCTGGCTCGGCCTAACGCTGTTTGCCCTTGTGCTGGGCGCGGGCGGTCTGCCCGATAACCTGACGCTCCACAATTACCTGAAGTTCTTTCTGGGTGTGCTGCTCTTTTGGGGCGTGCTCAACGTCGTACGCACCCGCGCACAACTACGGCAGGCAATGCGCTGGCTGATCATCGGAGGTGCCCTGGCCGCGCTGATTGGCCTTGGCCTGTATGCCCTGAACGATTTTGCCGCGCTCCGGCTGCTCATTGCTCTGGGACGGCTGGGGTATCCCACAACGGGCCGTGTGCTACGCTACGTGGAGGACGATCCCAATGGTGTGGAGCGAGCCATTGGTACGTCGGTCGACCCCAATAGCTTTGGCGGTGCGCTGGCGCTGGTTTGTGCGCTGACCGCCGCTCAGCTCTGGGCCCGGCGGCCGGTGCTGCCGCGCTGGTTTATGCTGGCTGCGGCGGGCAGCATGGCGCTCTGCACGCTGCTGACGCAGTCCCGCGCCGCGCTCGGCGGGTTGGTTGTCGCCACGCTGTTTCTGGCGATCGTGCGTGAGCGGCGGCTATGGTGGGTGATCGGTGCGGCGGCTGTCGTCGGTCTGGTTGCTATCTTCGGGCTGGGCGTGGGCGATGCCTTTGTGGAACGCGTCACCGCGGGTATCCAGTTCCGCGATCAGGCCAATCAAATGCGGCTGGCTGAGTATCGCAATGCCATCGAAATTATTCGGCGCTATCCCATCTTCGGCGTCGGCTTTGGCGGTGCTCCCGAGCTTGGCTTGGTCACTGGCGTGTCATCGATCTATTTGGCGATGGGTCAGCGGATTGGCCTCGTCGGACTGCTGCTGTTTTTGGGTACGATGGCGGCGTTCTTTGTGCTAACGTTGCGGGCACTCCCACGCATCGACGAGGAGCGGGCGGCACTCTTGCTCGGCGTTCAGGCGGGCGTACTGGCCGCGCTAGCCGTCGGGCTGCTCGATCATTACTATTTTAATATCGAGTTTTCGCACATGGTCGCGCTGTTGTGGGGTGTGCTCGGTCTGGGCATGGTGCTGGTGCGCGACGATGTGGTGGATGAGAGCGCAGGCCGGCACATTGCTGGCGCGGGATGATGCCCAACGATTGGTGGTACGTTCGACATGTGGCACTGCCATGAGGAGGAGGAGAAGTGGCCGAACAACATTGCACGCCTGAGTCGTTGTTTGAGCTGCGCTTGGTCGCAGATCCCCAGCTGGCGCCGGATGGTCAAGCCGTAGCCTATGTGGAACGTTGGATCGAAGAGATCGAAAAAGATGGCAAGCGGCGGCCGGCGTATCGCTCGGCGATCTACCTTAGTTCCGGTCCAGACGCAGCGCCACGCCGCCTGACGTTTAGCTCCGTCGGCAGCGACTCGGCGCCACGCTGGTCGCCCAATGGGCAGGAGCTCGCCTTTATCTCGACCCGCGACGGCGACAAGCCCCAGCTGTTTGTGCTCCGGCTTGCAGGTGGGGAAGCCGAGCAGATAACCAAGACGGACGAGTTGTCTGAGGGCGTGGCTGAGTATGATTGGCATCCTTCCGGCCAGCTTTTTTGCTTCACGTCCTTGGGGCATAAAGACCAGGCTGCGCAGCGGCACGCCGAACTACACGACGAAAAGGTGTACGCAGGACGGCTGCCGATCAAGTACGATAACGTGGGATTTTATGATGAGCGGCGGGCGCAGCTTTACCGCGTTGGGCGTGACGGCTCGGACTGTGTGCGGCTGACCACGCGTGAGCGTGAAGTGCGCACTCCCCGTTGGAGTCCGGATGGTCACCACATCGCGTTTTTGAGCCAGAACGAGGAGACCCCCGAGACCTCGTGGGTCTCCGATATTTTTGTGGTCAGCGCTGGCGGCGAAGGGCTCCGGCAGCTAACAGGCGGGGTTGCCTCGATCTACAACTATGCTTGGAGTCCCGATGGTGCAGCATTGGCCTATGTCGGTCATGCACGCGAACAGGGCGCCGCGACGACTCAAAAGCTGTGGCAGATTAAGCTTGCCGATGGCGCCACGCACTGTTTGACCCCCAGCTTTGACGGCCATGTCGGGGGCATGCCGACGAGCGACACCCATCTGAGCTCGACGCCCCTCCGGCCGGCCTGGGATAACCAATCCCGCATCACATTTGCCGCGATGGTACAAGGCCGCACCGGCCTGTATCGGGTAAGCGCCGAGGGCGGTGACATTGAGCAGCTTAACACGTCCGGCCTGTCGGTCGTCGGCTTTTCACAGCAGGGCGCGACTCTAGCCTTTGCTGGTGAGACCAACACACGCTCCGCCGAAGTCTACACTGCCACCAGTGGGCATCAGCTCGCCCGTCGCTCCAAAGCAGGTGACGCCTTTTTCAGCACCTATCAAATTCTGCCGCCCGAACATATCCGCTTCAAGGGCGCTGATGATTGGGAGATCGAAGGCTGGTTTATTCGCCCTGCTGCAGCCGATGACGGGCAACACCCCTTGATTTTGTATGTGCACGGCGGGCCGCATCTCGCCTATGGCAACGCCTTTTTCCATGAGTTTCAGGTTCTGGCCGCGGCTGGCTTTGGCCTCTTTTATACCAATCCGCGCGGCTCGGCCTCGTATGGCCAGCAGTTTGCCGCCGCCGTGCGGCAGCATTTCGGCGAGAAGGATTATGCGGATATTCTGCACGCGGCCGATGTCGCCGCGGGCTGGGCGTGGGTCGATGCGGCACGGATGGGCATTATGGGCGGCTCATACGGCGGCTTTATGACCAACTGGGCGATCACCCATACGGATCGCTTCGCCGCTGCCTGCACCCAGCGCTCGATCTGCAATCTGCTCTCGTTTGCCGGTACGAGCGATATCGGGCCGGAGTTTAGCCGCGATGAGTATGGCGGCCTGCCCTGGACCGACGAAGAGCTGCTGATGTCCAAGTCGCCGCTTCGCTATGTGCAGCAGGTCAAAACGCCGACGCTGATCTTGCACCAGGAAAACGACCATCGCTGCCCGATCGAGCAGGCCGAGCAGCTCTACACCGCGCTGGTTGAGCTAGGCGTTCCGACCAAGTTCGTGCGCTTCCCCGACGAAGGCCACGAGATGCCACGCTCGGGCCAGCCGCAGCGCCGCGTTAACCGGATGCACCATATTCTGGATTGGTTCACGCGCTATCTGAAGCCCTAGCTTCCTGTCATCCAGCTCTGCCCTAGGATGAGCTCGTCTGGCACGCAGCGAGTCTAGGTGTGCTGCTGCGGGACGTGCGTGTGTCGATTGGAGTGTCGGGGCGTGATGCAGCGCGCCCCGACACTGCCCTACGCTGTGGCTGTGCGGATGCTAACGCCCTCGATTGGCACGCCTTCGACCGTTTCCCGAACCAGCTGATCCACCACGGCCTTGAGGTCACCGGTGCTGGCATACGTGGCCAGCTGGCGATCCGCGCTGGTGCCCTCTTCCAACATCCGATGCACATACTCCACGGCCTGGCGCGAGCCGAGATCGTCGACCACATCGTCCACAAACTCCACCAGCTCCACCAGCAGGTCCCGCGCCGCCATCGACTGCTGCTTGCCGAAGTCGATCAGCTCGCCGTTGAGGCCATAGCGCATCGCCCGCCATTTATTCTCATTGATCAGCGCGCGACGATACACCCGGAACGTCATGTTGCAGGTAAAGAGCTTATAGATTTTGACAAAAATTGCCTGGATGAGCGCGGCAATCGCAATGGTTTCGTCCACTTTCGTGCACAGGTCGCAGATGCGGACTTCGATCGTGCCAAATACCGGGTGGGGCCGAATATCCCACCAAATCTTCTTGCCATTGTCGATCGAGCCCGTCTTAACCAGCAGATCCGTGTAGCTTTGGAATTCGTTGAGCGAGCTGAACTGGCTCGGAATACCCGTGCGTGGAAAGTTGCCGAAGACCAGGGAGCGATACGACTTATAGCCTGTTTGCCGACCCATCCAAAATGGCGAGCTGGTTGAAAGGCAGAGCAGATGCGGCAAGAAGTAACGGGCCACGTTCTGAATTTGCACACCTAGCTCCAGATCGGGCATGCCCACATGCACATGCATGCCGAAGATCAGCAGCTGCCGCGCCGCGTCTTGCATCTCGTTGACGACGCCGTAGTAGCGCTCGTGGGGATAGATCTCTTGGGTTTCCCACGATGAGAACGGATGCGTCCCCGCCGCCGCAATCACCAGGCCCTGTTTTGCCGCCAGACCCGCGATAGCGCCCCGCAGCCGCGTAATTTCCGCCCGCGCTTCTTCCGCCGTGCGGCACACATGCGTGCCCACCTCGACAACCGACTGCATCATCTCCGGCTTGAGCTGCTCGTGTAACTCCAGCCGGCCTTGCTCCAAAATCTGGGTGATATACGAGCGCAGCTCGCGCGTCTCCGGGTCGATGATCTGATATTCCTCTTCGATGCCCATCGTAAATGGAAAATCTGGGCTATACGGATCAAAATAGTTCATCGTGTCCTCGCTTGCTTGCCGCGGGGCGGAGCCGGTATCACGCGCCCGACGGCTCAATCAACAAGGTTGGTACTGTGGAGCCCCCGCCTGCCGTTACATTCAACAGTGTGACCGTCGAAAGGCGCGTCAAGCAGCCCTCGACATGTGTGCCGAACAAATACGGGTCGGTATCGACCAGCCGTCGCCCAATTTCGAGCCGGCCGTCACGGTAGGCGGGATAGTCTTCATAGGCGATATGCACGCGCTCCTGCACCACGAACGGATCGTTGAGCGCCGCCTCACATGCGCGCCGCCAATCATCCGGGCTGGTTTCCCACCCAATCGTGATGCCTTTGCCGCCGTACTCGTCGTTCGGCTTGAGCAGAAGTCGTTCCTGTTGCTCGATCATAAACGGCAGCAGCTCGATCACCTGTTCTTGATAGGTCGTTGTGCCGCGCTGCACCCGCCGCGTCCACGGAATATGCTTGGCCAGCCTCGTTTGGGTGTCGCGGGCAATACCGGCGCTGTCCATGATCTGGGGGTCGCTCAGCAGGCCGAAGATCATCTTTTTGTACAGCGGCTTGGTGCGAAAGCTGTTGACCAGACAGACCGTCCCGTCTTTACACGCCTGGACCAGCGGATGATCGAGCGCGGCCGCGCCATAGCGGCCCAAAAATTCACTGGTCAGCAGACGGCGGTACACCAGGTTGATCGGCTTGCCCCGCGCATACAGCGTGCGATCACGATATTCCAGCTCTTCGGGTGAGCAGATCAGCGTGTCCAGCTGCTGCTCGTTGAAGTAGCGCTCAAACAAGACAAACTCTGAATGCGTCGGCAGCCCTTTCCAATCGACGATCGCTACGTGGGGCTCGTCCGCCCGGCCCCACTCGCGAAACGCATCCAGCAGCGCCTGAAACATGCGCTGGCGTGCGGGAATAGGCTTCACCGTGTAGCGGCGGCCAAACTCCTGGACCACCGGCAGCTCCAAAAAGACTTCGGACAGCACATCCTCGTAGGCGATCGCCGCTGGACTTTCGGCATTGTATTCCACGAATTGGAGCGAGCCGGTCTGGTTGTCAAAGAAGGAGTCCAGTCGCGACGATGCGCTTGGCTCGGTGTAGCCCGGGTCGATCTCCAGCAGCGCCTCCTCCAGCGGCGTGAAGCCCATCAGCTCACGGGTTCTCGTGTCGGTGAGGGCAAAGGCGCGCGCTTGTCGCGATGCCCCTGCCACCAGCTTGCTGACCTGACGTAGGTGCTCATATTGTTCGCCCGTCAGCAGGCGCGGCCGCAGCACAGTTGCCAGCGGCCGTTCGCCAAAGAATAGCCCTTCCCGGCGCTGCCCTGCAGCAAGCACGGCCTGATTTTCGCGTGCGGAGTCGTCGTTCAACAAGCTGTGGTAATAGTTGATTGCGGCGGATAGCTCCATGAAGCTCCTTTCGCTGGCGCAGCGGTGATGCGTTAACTGCGGGTCGAACGAGCGCTAGTCATCCTCGGATGCTGTAGCTGCCAAAAACACATCGGTGACGCGTTGGGCATTGTCGCTACTTGCAGCGTGATTTCCGGCTCCACCCTTTGCTGCATCCATGCAGTCTGGTCCACGCGGCGCTGCATGCCTTATCCTGCTACTTGATCCAAGTCGTCGAGTTGGTCGCCCGCCGCAGCTTCAGCCTGCTGCCCTTTGCGCGAACGCGAAGCACGTGCCGGTTTGTTTTCCGCAGCGCCTGCTGCTCCTCGGGCCCTGGTTTTGGTCGCCGGCGTCACCTCGGTTGCGCTCGGGCTTGCCTCGGCCGTTGCCCCTTTCCGCGCACGGCTGCGCGTCGTTGTGCCTGTGCTGGCCGCACCGCTCGTCGCTTCCGCGGCTGCCCCACTGCCTTGTGCCTCGATCGGCCGCGTGCCCGCTTGCAGTAAATAATCCCAGCGGTACGGGATACGCTCCTGTTGGCGCTTGCCCAGCGCCAGATCGATCAACAGGTCGGCCATTTTGGTGACGACCCACGGAAAATAATGCTCGGTCAGCGAGACGACGTCGAAGTCGGGCGCCGGGTTGGTAAAGTCAATCGCGTAGGCCACGCCATCCTTGATCGCGAACTCCACCGTGTTCATGTCATAGCCCAGCGCTTGGTTGAGCTTCAGCGCGCCTTCCGTTACCTGCCGCCCTTCGTCTGGCGTCAGGAAATCGTGATCCACAAAGTAGCGATGCGGCCATGGAGCGTTCGCGTCAAACTTGATCGTCATGATCTCGGTCTGGCCGATGCAGACACAGCGCGCGTACTTTTCCCACTCGATGTACTGCTGCAGCATCATGCATTCGGTGCCGGTTTCGTTGTACGCCCGGAACAGCTCCTCATAGCTGTTGAGCTTGTACACCTTTTTGAAGCCGCCACCCCACGCCGGCTTCAGAATAACCGGAAAACCGCCGACATACTGGAGATGCTCTTCCCAGGGAAGGGGGTACTGCAGGTTGCGCAGCGACTCCGCCACCACGCCCTCGACATACGAATGGGAAGGTAGTGCCACCGTCTTGGGATGCGGAATGCCCAGCTTGTCGGCAATCGAGGCGCCCGTGTATTTGTCGTCGGCCGACCACCAGAACGGGTTGTTGACGACGATGGTACCTTGCAGCACGGCGTTCTTGAGATAGGCCCGGTAATACGGAATTTCATGCGAGATGCGGTCAACAATCACGGCGTAGGGGTTGGGCTCGTTCATCTTGGTGCCGCCCAGCTTCGCAAACTCCGCGACAACGCCCGCGTTGCGCCCGTTGATCTCTTCAATGATCGCCGGTGGCCACGACCACTCGCGACCAACAATGATGCCCACTTTTTTCGCATTGGTATCTGACAAGGCAACTCCTCCTTCTGTGTCGCTTTTCATAAACGCAGGTTGTTTGCCAGGCTGTTGCTCATGGATCCCTGGCTACCTGCCGGCAGCTTGCTGCTGCTCAATGACGGTCCGTGGATGGTCGGGAAAATCGGCCAAGACGGCATCCACGCCGGTCGCCAGGATATACTCGTAATTCTGCTCGGCTCCACCCCACGGCCCGATCAACAAGCCGGCTGCGTGCGCCGCTGCCACTTCCTCTTTGGTCAGGAGCGGCCAATATGGCATCAGCGCATCGGCCTGCGCCGCCAGCGCTAGCCCAACCGGATCGATAACCCGGCCCGCATACAGCACGCCCGTGGCAATCTCGGGCGCGAGCTGCTTGACCTTGCGCACGCTGTGATGGTCGAACGAGATAACGAGCACCTCGCCGCGCATCTGTGCCTGATCCAGCACTGCAATCATCATTTCTTCGATGGCCGGGTAAAAGATCGGCCCTTGCTTGATCTCGACCACGACCTTGGTGCGGCCACGGGCCCACTCCAGCACCTCACGAAACGTCGGCACGCGCACATTTTGAAACGATGGATCAAACCAGGAGCCCGCATCAAGCGCTTGGATCTCGGCTAACGAATGGGTGCTGACAAAGCCGTGGCCGTTGGTGGTGCGCTCAAGCGTGGGGTCGTGAATGACCACCAGTTGGCCATCGCTCGTCGGGTGGATGTCGAGCTCGATCGCGTCGGCCCGCAGCGCAATCCCCCGCTCAAACGAGACCATCGTGTTTTCCGGCGCGTAGCCCGCTGCGCCACGATGGCCGATAACGTAGGGTCCTGGCCGGTCTCCAAATGCGTTGCGCATCGCTACTCCTCGCAAAAAGGCGACCAGCGGCGCTGATCACGTTGTTAGTAGCATCAGTCGTGCCCGCCGATGTAGTGGCGGATCATCTGCTGCCACCATGGCCAATCATGCGCCCAACCATCCCACAAGCGGTAAGCGTGGCCAACGTCGGCGCGCCACAGCTGCGCCGAGAGCCGGTCGTTTGACCAACGATTGGGATCGTCCTCCCCGGTTGCCAGAATAATGTCTTGCTGCTTCAGCCGGTCGATCAGGCCGCGATCATGCAGATTCGCCGTGTAGTCGAGCGGATTGTTGAAGTACACATGATCGTTGTAGAAGCCATCCAGAAAGCGCCGGATGTCGTAAACTCCGCTCAGGCCAATGGTGCGGCGAATGACGTGGGGGTGTTTCAGGGCGAGGTTGACCGCATGGTAGGCGCCAAACGAGCAGCCGGTGGTCATCCAGAAGGAGTTGCTGTTCTGGCCACGCACCGCCGGGATGACCTCGCCGAGGAGGTAATTCTCGTACTGAACATGCCGCCAGATCCGGCCGCCGGGATGCGCCCAGCGGCAGTAAAAGCTTTCGCTATCAACGCTGTCGACGCAGATCAGCTGGATCCAGCCTTGCTCCAGATGCTCGGAGAGCGCGCCAACCATGCCCCGATCCTCGTACTCGAAGAAGCGGCCCTGGGAGGTTGGGAACACAACGACCGGCGCGCCGGCATGGCCGAACAGCAGGAGCTCCATGTCGCGGCCGAGCGCCGGGCTGAACCAGCGGTGGTAACTGCGGTGCATGGCAACTCCTTTGATGTGCCAGTCGGATGGCTGCGGGCGGCGTTATTGTAGCATAAACCGCTCCCGCAACCCGTGTCGCCTACAGCCCTGCGTCGCGGCGCTACACATGGACGCGGCAGCTTTCCACAAACGCTTCAAATAGCGCCCGCCAGCGTGGATCCGCCTCGGCCTGCAGCGCCTCCGGGTGGCATTGCACCCCAATAATGAAGCGCTCGTCGTCGCCTTCGATCAGCTCCACCACGCCGTCCGGCGCCCAGCCAACGGCTTGCAGCCCCGGCGCGATCAACTTGAGCGACTGATGGTGCAGCGAGTTGGTCGGAAATGCGTTCGGGCCGAACAGCCGGCCAAGCTTGGAGTTGGGCTCGATGTGCAGGTCGTGCGCCATATGCGCCCAGTTCTCGCAGGTGAACGAGCTGTCGTGCACGATCGCTTGGGTCAGCTGCGTGCCGATATCTTGATACAATGAGCCGCCCAACGCCACATTCAGCACCTGCATCCCGCGGCAAATCCCCAGCACCGGCTTGCCTTCCGCGGTAGCCCAGCGCGCCAGCTGCAGCTCAACCCGATCCCGCTGCCCATCGACCTTGCCCAGCTGCGGTAGCGGCTCTTCGCCATAATGCTGTGGATCGACATCGTTGCCGCCTGCCAGCAAAACACCGTCCAGCCGGTCGTACAGCGCCCGGAGGACAGCCTGATCCTCGATCAGCGGAAACAAAAACGGCGCGCCGCCGGCGTTCACTACCGCATCGATATACGTTTGCCGGTGGCCATGAATTGGTGGACACCAATCCCGATCCCGAAATGTGCCACAGGTAATGCCAATCAGTGCTTTCATGCGCTCACCCTATTTGGTAAAACAACTCCCCGACCAAAACGTCTGCTCATGCAAGCGCTCGGCCGGGGTGCTTGTGCCACCGTACACAACACTATGTCGCGAAATATTGGTTGTTAATTGTACCACGGCGTACTGGAACTGCTACCTTTGTGCTGATAATGCTTGCCAATGCAGCGGCAGCACATGCCGCATATGTTCGTCGGCCCACCACCACGAATGGGAGCCGCTTGCCAATTCCCCCCGCCCTTGATTGTGAACACCTTTGCTGGCAAGCAGCTTACATAGCCTGTGCCCTCGGTAAAAGTTGGAGTCGTGGGGCTCGCCTGATTCCGGCCCGTACTCGATCAGCCAGGTCACCTTTCGCAAAAGTGCCGGCTCAGCCCTCCGCACTAAGTTCAGCGCATTGTTGGCCGCCGCATAGCGTCGATCACGATCTGGTCCTGCCCCAAAGGCTGGATCGAAGATGGGGTTGGCAAAGGTCAGATCGGTCGCAGCGATGGTGGCGCCATCGGTGGGATCATCCCAAAAGAATAACCCGTCGTAGGCTCCGGCCGTGCGAAACAGCGCCGGATACTGCGCGGCAATTTTGGTGGCCATAAAACCGCCCAAGGAAAAGCCATCCGTACCCCGACGACCGGGATCGGTGCGGTAGTGCGCATCGACATACGGCACGAGCTCGTGGAGAAAATAATCCTGGAAGCGGCCCCGGCCAACGCCCGGCTTAGGCTGGACCTCAGGCTGCTTGAAGTTCACCAGGAGCCCTGGCACGCCGTTATCCGCACTGCTGATGCCGGGAAACACCAGGATCATTGGTCCAACGGCACCAGCTCGCAGCAGTTCCTCGTACACATCCACCACCGTCCGATTGTTGCGCTGGCTATCCTGCTGCGGATTAATCCACTCCTGCTCGTGACCACGAAACAGATACAGTGTTGGTAGTGGGTGCTGTGTGGCGGTGTAATGTGGCGGCGTGTACAGGTAAAAGCGCTTACGGATTCCAAGTGCAGCACTGCGCAGCGTTATCGCATGAACCCGTTGGTCAAGTGGCAGCGGTGGCTGCCGCAGCGGTCGTTGGCGACGACTGGCTAGCTGGCGCGGGTTGGATAGCTTCAAGAGGCGGCGAATCATGCTGGACCCGCATTCCTAGACGTTGCCCTGCTGACTGTTTGAGCTGCCCGCGCTGACGCCAACGTTGGCTGACGCAAGCCTTTCAGCTCGAATGGAGGCTCCGCAGGCGGCCTTGCCTTCCGCTCAACGGGCGCCTTAGGCGGGGACTGCGGGTGCCTTACCCGGCGGGTTCCCACGGTACCCATCTCGACTACCCGGCAAGGAAGCAGGGAACGTGCCAATAGTTGCGGCGCGGGCAGGAAAACAAAAGCCCGCAAGCACCCTGCTTGCGGGCTAAGCTCCGGCCGGGAGGCAGCTAGGCGGCGCGTCGTTCTTGCACGATTGCGCGCTCACGCAGCTGGCGGCTAATGTAGCTGAAGAGTTGTTGCGATTGCTGTTGCACAGCGCTGCCCGAAACCCAGAGCTGATTCAGGGATGGCCGCTCATCAGCCAACAGTGCCTCCTGCAAGCGCTGTTGTGCTTCGCCAAGCTCAAAAACCATGAAACACAGCTCACACCATTCTTCGTCGGTTAGGGTCCATTGCGCCACTTGTTCACAATTCATGACGTGCTCCAGCATCGTGCCCATAACTTGTGCGTCATTGTATGATCACGGCCACCGCCATAGCATTGCAAAACAATGACAAAACAAGCTAGGGAGCTGCATCCATCCCAAACAAATGGGATCACGAGCGATTGCAAACATCTGTTTTCGGTCCACATTATGTTGCGATTGAAAATCGTCCCGTGGTACAATTGCTTCAGCGACCCGGAGGCACAACCGATGGACTTACCTGTTCTCGTCCTGAACTATAACTATGAGCCGTTAAACATTTGTGCTGCTCGTCGGGCGGTTGTGCTCGTGCTGGGTGGCAAGGCCGAAGTGCTTGAGCATAATGGGCACGACATTCTGACGCCCTCGCAAAGGCTGAGAGCGCCGTCTGTGATCAGGTTGGCTCATCTTGTCAAGCGCCCGTTACCCCAGGTCAAATTATCCCGCCGCGAAATTTTCCGGCGGGATAGCTATACCTGCCTGTACTGCGGCATTCATAGCAACGACCTCACGCTCGACCATGTGATGCCGCGGCATCGTGGTGGCGCGCATACCTGGGAAAACCTGGCCAGCGCTTGTCGCCAATGTAATCATCGTAAGGGTGGACGCACGCCGGACGAAGCCCGCATGAAGCTGCGCAAGCAGCCTTTCCGTCCACATGCCGGTCCGTACTATGCGATCGAGCGCCGCTTGCAGCATGGCTCCTACGAAGAATGGCGCAAGTTCTTGCCAACGTCTGTAGCCCGCGCCTAGCACAGCGCCGGCCGAAGCTCGGCTGGCCCAAGCTTCCCGCTCCAATCCCCATCGCATCCCAACGGTCCTGCTGGGTAACGGCGCATATGGTCAGTAGGCATGGGGACATTGTCGCCCATTGTTCGGCTTGACAACCTCTTATATAATGTAGCAGCGTTTGTGGCAGCCTTGCTGTGTTGCGAAGTCTTGAAAATCGCACCAGTCGCTGCTTTTTATTCCCCCTAGCCCTCGATGCCGCTCTTGGAGCGGACCACGAGAGGAGGATGCATGGCCACCGTCTCCCTCCAAACGGTTTTCGATGATGCCCGGCGGGCGATCGAGACTGGTGCGGCGGATAAGGCAATCGGTATTGCGCAGCATGTGCTGGTCCATTTTCCGCGCATGATCGAAGCTTCACGGCTGTTGGGCGAGGCTTATCTCAATGCTGGGCAGCCCGAGCAGGCCGCAGCTGCCTTTGCCCAGGTGCTCGACGCTGATCCCGAAAATGTCGCTGCCTATTACGGGCGTGGCCTTGCTTTGCAAAGCATGGAGCAACGTCCGGCCGCGATCATGGCATTCGAGCGTGCCTTGGAGATCCAGCCGAATCTGGCCGACCTCAGAACGCAGCTGATGCGGCTGTACGCCGAAACGCCCGGTTCCGCTGGTCAATTCCGGCTGAGTCGCGCCGGCCTTGGTCGCTTGTATGCGCGTGGTGGCATGTTTACGCAGGCCATCGACGAGTTTCGGGCCGTGCTGGATGTCGAGCCGAATCGGGATGATGTCAAGGTTGCGTTGGCTGAGGCGCTGTGGCGTGATGGCCAAGAAGACGAAGCAACGGATTATTGCCGTGATGTGCTGGATCAGCAGCCGGAACTCCTCAAGCCAACGGTATTGCTCGGCTATATGTTGTTTGCCGCCGGTCAACCCGAAGGTGAAGCGCTGTGGCGGCGCGCCGCTGAGCAGGATGCCACAATGGCGCTGCCGCGGACCTTGTTCGATATTCTGCCGCCGATTCGGATCGAGGAACCGGTCGTGCCCGAGTTTGACGAAGCCGAATGGCGCGCCAAGCAAGCCCGCCGCGCAGCCACACCACCCGCTCCTCCGGCAGCTGTGGCGCCGGTTGCCGCCGACGACGATTTCTTCGCCGACTCCTGGCTGAATTCGGCTGGCTCAAGCTCCGCTGCGTCCAATACGACTCAGGTGTATGATGTTGAGCCAGTGGCCGTACCAATAACTGCTCGGGCGGTGGGTGGTAGCTCCGATGATGACCTGCTGGCCAGTTTGCTCGGTTTTGGCGCCGACGACTCCCCGCCGGAGGCCGCGCCAGAACCTCAGCTCGGCGATGTTCAGCCGTTTGCGTTTGATGAGTGGGATGCCGCGCCACAGAATGAGCGCAGCACGGATCGTTCGACACAGCCCTTGTCGTTGGATGACATTGGTTTAGAAGACGAGCCCACTGCGTCGGCAGACGACAACCAGGTTGCGGGCGTTCAGCCGTTCTCGCTGGATGATTGGTCATTCGATGATGACTCCGCGACATCGGCCACTCCGGCTGCCCAAGCGACGCAACCAGCAAACGACGACTTCGACTTGTCCGATATCGAGGCGTTCTCGTTGGAGGACGAGCCTGCCGCCGTGCCCGTACGGAACGAGTCGGGGCCGCCCCAGCCGTTCAACTTCGCGGACGATGCGTCGGTTGTGGGCGATGTAAAGCCCTTCTCGTTGGATGACGACGACGATTTGGGCATCGGGCCATTCTCATTCGACGACGAACCTGCCGCCGCGTCAGCCGATACAACGGCTGAACCTGATGCCGGTCTCGGCGCCGTTCAGCCGTTCTCACTGGATGAGTGGGGCATGGACGATAATGATGCGCCTGGGGCATCTGCTTCAACAGCCAACCGCCTGGCTCAGACTACCGATACCGATGACCTGGGCGATTTCAAGCCGTTCTCGCTCGATGAGCTCGCGCTCGATACGCTGGATAATGATACGCCCAGCGCGCTTAACGGACCAATCGCCGGCGAGGAAGAAGATCGTCCGGTCGAGCCCACGACGTTCAACTGGGAAGAGCCTACCTGGCGCGCGCATGTAACGTCCGGCAGCGAGGACGAAAGTGACGCCAACGAGTCGATCTTTGCCAAGCTCATGCGTAATCGACCAGCCGATCAAACGCAAAACGTCGCGCCGCCGGCAAGCGATGATCTGCCTGAGGAAGAGCGCTTCTTCTCGATGGATGATGAGTCGCTGCGGCTGGATCTGGATAATATCTCAGCGAATGAGTCGACGTCCGAGTTTGCGGACCCGGTACCAGAGGAGCCGGCTGCGGCAGGCGCAGCGGCCGACTTCGGCCCTGCGGTTGATGCCTCCACGTCCGCTGCGCAACAGTTCGGCCAGCCAGCCGCAGCGACGGACGAGGCTGCGCTGCCCTTCTCGTTGGATGATCTTGCTTCCTCGGACCAGAGCTTCTCGTGGGAAACTGAGGGGGCGACCGAAGCAGCGGGTCAACCAGGAGCGAACCAGGATGTAACGCCGTTCTCGCTGAGTGAGCTCGGGCTTTCCGACGACGACATCGCCGCTTTGGATCAGCAGCCTGAGCTTGCCGCTGATGCATCAGAGCCAGCAGCTTCATCCGAACTGGAGCCGTTCTCGTTGAGCGACCTTGGCTTCAGCGACGATGAATTGGCTGCGCTGGATTTCGGCGCTGCCCAAGCTGCCCCAGGGGCTGACGCCGAACCATCCATCGCCGCGGCTGCGCTGCAAGGTGGTACGGCTGCGGTCGACAACATTGCTGAGTCGGCACCGCAACCCACGGAGAACGATGATCCCGATCTGGTGCCGTTCTCACTGGGAGAGCTTGGCTTAACCGACGACGAGATCGCGCTGCTCAACGAGGGCGAAAGCGCAACGCAAGTCGAGGCTCTGAACACCGCAGCACCTGTGTTTGAGGATTTTGAATCCATCTTTGCCGACGCGAGTGATGCGGGCGTCACGGATAGCGACGGGACGACCGATCAGGCTGGCAACGACGACGAGCAAGCATCATGGCTGGACCTCCAATCACAGCTTGACGTCGACATGCCGGCTACGCGTACGCCCGACGACTTTTTGATGGAGGCCAAAGTCGCCGATGGCGATCTTCAATCGGTTTTGGAAACAATGCCGACGGAAGAAGCCGCGGACGCCGATTCCGATATGGTGCCCTTCTCACTCGCGGACCTAGGGCTCAACGACGACGAGCTGGCACTGTTTGAGCCGGGTCAGAATCAACAACCGGAAGCTACCGCAGGTTCAGGCCCACCCGACGATGCAGCGCCTCCATCTCCGTTTGCCTTGTCCGATTTTGATCTGACAGCTGAGCAAGCCGCGGATGATGCTCATTCTCCGTCGTCCCTGTTGACGGATGAGATCGTGCTGCCCTTTACCATGGCTGAACCAGCGGTGGCGGAGGATACCGGCGCAGCTGCCGATAACTCCACTGCCGAGCAACTGCCGGCTTGGGGCTTCGCGCAAGCGGATGACCAGGAGTTTGCTGTAGGCGTAGCGGAGCGGCAAGCTGAGCCAGCGGATGCTGCACCTCAAACGTTGCCGACAATGTTGCCGGAAGGAGCACAACCGTTAGCCGCAACCGCCGAAGCTCCAGTCGGAGCTTCGGCCTCACCCGCATTCGACGCTGCTGGCAGCTCGGAGATCGACGGCGGCCTCGCAGCAATTCAAGCGCAGCTGGCTGCCGATCCGGAAAACGACACCATGCGCTTTGCGGTCGCCCGTATGAGTCAGAGTATGGGTCACCTAAACCAGGCGCTTGAGCAGTACAAAATGCTGATTAAGCGCGGTCGTTTACTGGACGAGGTTGTTGAAGACCTCCAAGACACAATTGCCGAAAATGACGATCCGCAAACGCTGCGGCGGTTGCATCGGTTGATCGGCGATGCCTATATGAAACAAAATCGGTTACGCGAGGCGATGGACGAGTATAGCTGGACTCTCGCGCGGTAATAGTTAGGCCAGCGGCACTCATCCACGAGGGATTATTAGGGATATGCGCAAGATTGTTGAGGATTTGAACCGTGTTGACGGTGTGATCGGTAGTCTGCTGGTCGGGAAAGATGGCTTAGTCGTTGCCAGTACGCTGCTCGATGGCGAGGATGCGGAAGTGCTCGGCGCGATGTCTGCTGCCGTTTACGGCGAGATTGATAAGTCGACCAAGCGGATCGGTGTTGGTACGTTGGTGGACGCAATCATCGACGCGCGTGAAGGATCAATCTTGCTGCTTGAAGCAAAAGATTTGATCCTGGTCGTGATCACCCAGCGGGTTGTCAATCTTGGGTTGATCAAGATGGAGATGCGCCGCGCCGCTCGCCGTATGAGCGAGGCAGTGGCGATCTAAGCCTTGCCCGATCACCATTCATCGAGTAAGATAGATCGCGTGCAAGAAGGACCGCCATTGTGCGGTCCTTCGGCATGTACGACCAACGGGTTCAAGCATGAGCGCAACATTTTGCGTAACTGGGAGGAAACGCTGTGGAGCGGTCACTAATTATCTTGAAGCCAGACGCGGTGCAACGTGGCCTGGTCGGCACAATCGTTGGTAGGTTGGAGCAACGTGGCCTCAAGATCATAGGCATGAAGCTTGTGCACATGGATGAGGCGCTCGCACGGAAACATTATGCTGAGCACGAGGGCAAGCCATTCTTTCCTGGCCTGGTCTCGTATATTACCTCGGGCCCGGTTGTGGTCATGGCGATTGCGGGCGACAACATTATTGAGATGATTCGGACAACAGTGGGCGCTACAAATCCTGCCAAAGCAGCGCCCGGCACAATCCGCGGTGATTATGCGGTAACGATTGGCCGCAACCTGATTCATGCATCCGACAAGCCAGAAAGTGGCGAGCGCGAAGTGCAAAACTTTTTTGACGCCCATGAGCTGCTGGAAAACTTCAATCGAGACACGGATCGTTGGATTTTTGAGCAGTAAGCTTGAAGCTGGTTAAGCCAAAGCCGGACGGCAACACCAGTTGCCGTCCGGCTTTGTTAGAAATGAGCTTGTGTTACTTCATTGGCAGTGTTAACCTGATAATCCGCTTACCGTGAAAGCCAACCGCAAAGTTTCGCTCGTGCGTATCGCCTGGCAGTACTTCAAGCACCACAGCGTTCGACGAATGATGCATACCTCCGCTCACCTGAGCTCCTTGAACGGGCACAGTATCCTGTGCATCCAGCTTGGTACCTGTGATAACAAGGGCTTGTGCTGGTACTGGTTCCACTGTTTGGACCGCCGTGTCGGTGAATGTTAACCGCATTGCGTGTATTGAAGGAGTGGTGCTTCGGGACACGGCGTCAGGTACGGACGTGCTTTCAGGTGCAGGTTCGGTCGTTGCCTGGGTCGTCGCCGTGGGCTCCACCGTTTCGGTGGTCGTCGTTACGGGCGCTTCTGTTGCCTCAGGTGACGGCGTGGTAATTGGGTCGGGGCTTGGCTCGGGAGTTGGAACAATGGTTGCCACCGGCGTTTCGGTTGGCTCGGCTCCCCCTGGTGTTGGATCTGCAGTCGGCACGGTTGTTACAGTCACCACAACCGTTGGTAGCTCGGTCGGTGTTTCTGTTGGTAGCGGAGAATCAACAGGCTCGGCCGAAGCTGTTGGCTGGGCTGTAGATATCAATGTTGGCTCGGCTGTTGGTATTAAGGTTGGCTCCGCAGTTGGCACAGCGGTGGATTCCGGTGTTGGCTCGACGGTTGGCTCGACCGTCGGGCCCATCGTCGGTTCGGGGGTGGGAGCAACGGTAGGCTCGGGAGCTGGCTCAACCGTAGGCTCCACTGTTGGCTCGGCAGTAGGCGTAACACTCGGTTCCACTGTTGGCTCGGCAGTAGGCGTAACACTCGGTTCCACTGTTGGCTCGGCTGTTGGTATTAAGGTTGGCTCGGCAGTGGGCTCAGGAGTTGGCTCGGCAGTCGGCTCGGGCGACGGCACTGACGTCGGCTCAGCGGTTGGCTCGGTTGTCGGCTCCGCCGTTGGCTCAGCGGTTGGCTCGGTTGTCGGCTCAGCAGTCGGCTCAGCGGTTGGCTCGGCAGTGGGCTCAGGAGTTGGCTCGGCAGTCGGCTCG
>JADDQF010000035.1:0-39525 GCA_016781505.1 bacterium | reverse complement strand
TGGCTCGGCAGTGGGCTCAGGAGTTGGCTCGGCAGTCGGCTCGGGCGACGGCACTGACGTCGGCACCGTGGCGGGCGCAGCAGTTGGTTGCGTAGTCGGTGCCGCTGTGGGAGCAGCAATGGTCGCCACGGGCGCCACAGTTGCTGCCGGCGCTGCCGGTGCTGCGGGTTGTGTGGTTGGCACAGCCGTAGCCGATGGACCAGCCGGAGTGGCGGTAGCCGTTGGCGTTACTGGTGCCAATTGACCGTCAGCGCCGGTCTGCTCGGTGCCCGTTGTATCGCTGCCTGCATCTTGTGGTGTGGGAGCTTGTGACGTTCCACTTTCAACCGGCGTGGCCGTGGGTACGGTCGGCGACGAGGCTGTGCCTGCGTCGGCTACCGCTTCTGATGTTGACGTCGGCGCTGCACCGACGGGCTCGACCGTCGTTGTCAGATCATCACGTAGCAGATCCACAGTTGCAGCGGCAGTGTCGAGCACGGCAACATCCTCGGCTGGCACAGCCATGCCGAGTTGCTTCAGATGATCCAGCGAGGCATCTGTTTCAGACAAAAGGGCATCAAGCTGTTCATACACCACCGCCTGGTTAACGCCGCCTTGCTTAGCTTGCTCGATCGCGCTGCGTGTTTGTTCGATCAGCTCGTTCACAAGTGGCGGGTCGATCCGCTGCTCTTGATAGGCAAGGGTTCGCAATTCGTTAAGCCGACGGTGGGCAAATTGAATATGGAGGCTGACGCGATCCGCCGGATCTTGCGCCGCGACAAACTCGACTTGCTCCACGCTGCGCTTAAGCGGGTAGAGCATGCTGTCGGCGGCGCTATGGGTTGTGCCGCGCCACGTAACCATGCACAAAATGATGATCGCCGCGGCAAGGGAGGCATAGCGCTGCACAGGATGATATTGCAGGCTATGGAAAAGCTGGCCCAGCCCCAAGCCATACGTGCGGAAACGGCGGTGCGGCTGTTGTGGTGTTTGAGCCAGGATCGATTCCCAATCGGGCTCGATCGTGGCTTTATCGAATGATGGGAATGACAGATCCGCCAGGGAATGAAGGTCCGCACTGACCATCAACAACGGACGGAGCTCGTCAGCATATTCCGGGAATTGCTGAACACAATATTCGAGAGGATGGCCTTGTTCAAGCAGTTCAAGTGCCTGATCTAATGCTTCTGTAAAGGACAACTTAGACACAGTTCCATCCTCTTGACATGGACTCAACCACCGTTACGCCATCTCTCCCACACTGAAGTCGGCGAATAGACTGGCGCATTCGTTCGAAAGAATATGCTGCAATCGGTTGATCGCACGATGTTGCAGCGCCTTGACAGCGCCTTCGCTGCGGCCCACGATTTCGGCAATCTCTAGGTTGGACAAGCCCACAAAGAACTTGAGAGTTATAACCTGCTGTTGCTCCGTCGTCAACTGACTGATCGCGTCGCGTAACGCCAGCCGATCACAAATGTTCCGGGCCGAGTCATGGCTACGCGGATCGGTTAAGTTGAGCTCCGGGGTGAGCGGCACCTGTTGTACCCGCCGGCGTTTGCGCACGTAGCTGACGAGTACGTTGTTCGCGATGGTATATAACCACGCAGTGAACGACAAATCCCCGCGGTACTCGAAGTTCTTGACACCTTTCCAGATGCAAACAAATACTTCTTGTACACAGTCTTGTGCCGACTCGCTATCGCCAAGCCGGACGTAACAATACCGACGCACGGGATCGGAATACACATCGTACAACTCACGTATTGCCTGAGCCTGTCCCTCACGCGCACGTGCGATGGCCGATGGAAGATCGATAGAGCTGGGCATGGGACGCACTCCTAGCCTCGCGCAACGTCCTCCGCATACGCATATAACAAATTGTTCGATCCCCTGTGACAATTAAAACGCGGGACCGAACAAAAAGATACGCCTACGGCAGCAGCGCCTTGGAAAAATTGCAAACAAGTGCAAGTGGACAGTTGCAAGCCAGCCAAAAAACTGCCAAACAACTGGCTTTAACATGAACGAGGTTAGATCCGCAGCGAAGGTTGCCGAAACAGGGGATACATTCAAGCAACCAACCTTGGCCAAACCGGGGATAGCTTATGCAAGAAAAATGCCAAGCTACCGCTCATGTGACGGCGGCTTGGCAATCATAGCTCGATCAAGCCGTAGACCCATAGCTTTGCGTGCTGTAGCTTTCGCCACAGTTGCCCAAACGTCTTCGCTCATTATAAAGATGAAAACTCGGTCCTGCAACCATGGAAAAGTAAATATAGGGTGAAGGAAATTGCCTGGGCCAGTTGCTTGGCTGTTTTTGCTTATCCTCCCGCTGATGCTTGCAGCGATTCTCGTGCTTGACGTTGAAGCTCGTACAGCAGGGTCAGCGCTTCGATGGGCGTGAGTTCCTCGATCTGCAGCTCGCGCAGCATGGCTACCACCGGATGGTCTGCCGGTGTGGCAAAAAGTGAAAGCTGGAGCTGCGGATCGGCCGGCGCTCCCTGCTGCATCAAATTCCGCACGCGTTGCCGTTCATGTTTGCTGCTGCCTTCCAGCTCAGCCAGCAACTGCTTGGCGCGTTGGACCACGGATTTGGGAATACCGGCCAGCTCGGCTACATGCACGCCATAGGAGCGGTCTGCGGCGCCCGGCACAATGGTATGCAGAAACACGACGTGTCCATCGGACTCGCTGACCTGGACGCTGTAATTGCGAACCCGCGGCAGGATATTCGCAAGCTCGGTCAGCTCGTGGTAGTGCGTGGCAAAGAGCGTGCGCGCTCCCAGGCGCGGATGATTATGAATATACTCGATCACGGAGCGCGCGATGGCTAAGCCGTCGTAGGTGCTGGTGCCCCGGCCAATCTCGTCGAGCACGATCAAGCTTTTGCGGGTGCTTTGGGAAAGGATGCTGGCGGTTTCGGTCATCTCAACCATGAATGTACTTTGACCGGTGGCGATGTCATCCTGGGCGCCAATCCGGGTAAAGATGCGGTCAGCCAGGCCGATCTCGGCCGCCTCAGCCGGTACCCATGCGCCGATCTGCGCCAAAAGCACAATCAGGGCGACCTGCCGGAGGTAGGTGCTTTTGCCGCTCATGTTGGGCCCGGTAATGACCAACATCTGCGCGCTCGCCGTGTCCATCTCGATATCGTTGGCGACAAAGGCCTGTTCCAGCGTTTGCTCGACCACCGGATGCCGCCCGGCGACGATGCGCAGGCTCGGCTCTTCGGACAGCGTTGGGCAAACATAGCGCCCACGGACCGCAACATCGGCGAGTGCGGCATACACATCCAGCTCGGCCAGGCCGCGCGCAGTGGTGAGCAGCCGCTTGGCTTGCTGCGCGGCTAGCTCCAGCACACGTTTGAACGCGTCGCGCTCCAACTCATTCAGGCGCTGTTCAGCCCGCATCAGAATCGTTTCAAACGCGTCCAGCTCGGCGGTCTTGTAGCGTTCGGCTCCGACCAACGTTTGTTTGCGCACGTACTCGGGCGGAATATCCTTTTCGGGCGTGCTTTTGGATACCTCGATGTACCAGCCGAAGACTTTGTTGTAGCCGACCTTGAGCGTTTTGATATTTGTGCGCTCAAGCTCACGCCGCTCCAGATCGTTCATCCACTGGCGGGCTTCGGTGCCGCGCTGGATCAGCTCTTCGATGTCCGGGTCGAAGCCACGGCGAATCACATTTTCAGCATCCTTGGGATTCCAGCCGCCCAGCAGGGCGGGCGGAGCGTCGGCGATCGCCCGTTGGAGTAATTTAAGCACATCGGTACACGGATCCAGCAAGCTGCTGATGCCGGAGTCCCCAGTCCCGGTAGTTGCTGGATCATCCGCGAAGATCGCATCTTCCAACTCGAACGCTTCCGCAGCGCCTGGGGCTTCACCGTGCTCCGTTTCAAGGGGGCGAACTGCCGCAGCATCGAGCAGCGCGATCAGCTCAGGTAATGCGTGGAGCGCTTCGCGCAAGCGCACCAGATCCCGGGGCAGTGCGACGCCCTGCACAACGCGATTAACCGTACGCTCGAGATCGCCAACGCTGCGCAGCCGGGTACGAACCTCCGCTCGCAGCATGGCGTCGTCGACGAAACGTTGCACCGCGGTTTGACGCTGGCGCAGCCGTGCAATATCCAGCAGCGGCTGTGAAATCCATTGGCGCAGCAGGCGCGCGCCCATCGGAGTACGGGTTTGGTCGAGCACATCGATCAGCGAGCCATGCTTCTTGCCCGACGAGCTTTCGAGCAGCTCGAGATTGCGCCGCGTTTGCGGATCGAGAAACATGAAATCGTCGATGCTGTAGCAGCTCAAACCTGTAAGCTGCGTGATCGCCATGCGTTGGGTTTCAGCCAGGTATTGCAGCACGGCGCCGGCGGCCCGTACAGCCAGCGGCTTGTCGCCCAGGCCAAGGCCATGCAGCGATGCGATGCCAAATTGCTGTTTAAGCGCATCGCGTGCGGTTTGTAGATCCCAGCGCCAAGCCGGCCAGGGCGTTACGCGGCCTTGGGCCCACGCACCGCTCCCGGCTTGGCCATCCACTTTGCGGGCAACCCGCTCGTGCGGCAGGAGGCGCTCGCGTTCTTCCCGGCGCATCGGTTGCAGATCTTGCTCGAGCCGCGCATTCCGCGGTTGCAGCATCGGCGGCCGGCAGCTCTCATCCTCGGAAACAAGCACTTCCGCCGCATGCAGCCGCGTTAGCTCGCCTTCCAAGCGCAGCATAGCCCGGCCGCCTTCGATCTCGGTTGCCCCGAACTCACCGGTTGAAATATCGGTGTAGGCCAAGCCGATTCGGCCACGATCCATGATCACGGCGACCAGATAGTTATTACTGCTGGCGTCGATCAGGGCCGGCTCCACCAGCGTGCCCGGCGTTAACACCCGCACAACTTCGCGATCAACCATGCCTTTGCTCGACGCATAGTCGCGCATCATGTCATTGCGTTGATACACGCTTTTGGCGCGTGTATCGGCTTGGGACGACTCAGTAGGCGAGGTTTGTTCGGCGATCGCCACGCGATAGCCGAGCTGGAGCAAGCGCTGGACGTAGCTTTCCACCGCATGGTAGGGCACGCCGGCCATGGGCACGCCTTCGCCCTTGGTATGGTTGCGGCGAGTAAGCGTTACATCCAGGGTTGCCGCCAGCAGCTTGGCATCCTCGTCAAAGGTTTCGTAAAAGTCGCCCAGGCGCCAAAAAAGGATCGTGTCGGGATACTGCGCTTTGACTTGCCGATACTGGCGCATCATCGGTGTGTTCTGCTCATTGCTCGTCATGTGGTACTCCGGCTCACTTGAAACATGTCTGCTTGGCTTGCATTCGAAGCACTGATCCGACCACCATACTTATGATGTATGGCAGCGTTCAGCTGAGGTGCAGGCATTATACCATAGCGTTGCGACGCTAGAATATTTGTTCCACAGCTTGTCCACCGTTTGTGGATAACCATGATCACGACAACCAAAACGACTACCACAGTAGCGCGTATGCTACAATACCGTGCGACTTGGAGGAGTGTGTTCATGCCCAGGCCGCGGCTGCGTCACAGCCTTCCCATTTTCGTTTTAGTTGCTGGCGTGTTGTTCGGCTGCAAGGTTGAGCCGCTCCAGCCACAACCGGCCGCTTCCGCACCGCTTTCCGGCGTGGGGCAGCCACTTGCGGCTGCGGCTGCATCTGCGCCAGCCACCACCTGGCAACAGATCGACAGCGCGATGGAGCTGCGCTCGGCGCGCTTCGATGTGAACGGGCAAGCGGGCCATCTGACGATGGTGCGGCTCGACCCGGCATCCTACTCCATTCGGGTAAAGTATGATGTGGCCAACGCTGGCTCACTGCGCGAATGGTACGAAGCGATCAAGCCGCTGGCGATCATCAACGGCGGCTATTTTGATCAACAAGGCAAAGCGACCGCGTTGGTTATTTTTGACGGTATTCGCACGGGCGAATCGTACGAAGGCTTTGGCGGCATGGTGGTCGTCAACGCCCAAGGCCAGTTTGAGCTTCGCTCCCTGCGCCAGCAGCCCTTCGATCCCGATGAAACGTTACAGCAGGCGATGCAGTCCTCGCCGATGCTGATTCAGCCGGGCGGCGTTGTTTCGGACCTGGAACCTGATAATGATCGCTCGCGGCGCAGCGTGATCGCCCGTGATATTCATGGGCGGATTCTGCTGATCGTCAGCGACACAAATACATTCACGCTGCCAGAGCTGGCCAATGTTTTGAAAAACTCAGACCTTGAGCTCGACGCGGCATTAAATCTGGATGGCGGCAGCTCCACGGGTTTGTATGTCAAAACTGATCAAGCAAACGTGCAAGTCGACTCGTTTGACAAGCTGCCACTGGTGTTGGTGGTCCAGCGTCGATAACCTCCAATCGGATGTCCACTCCGCGTACCTTCGGGCGCTGCCATAATCTGACAAAAGATTGACAAATGGCTGATTTTCGGGTATCGTAGCCGAAGCCATGGGCCATGTTTGCCCGTGTGGTCATAGTTTGCTGCGGTGTACCCGCGTGCCGCGAGCATTGGCCTACCCAAGGAGGGGCGTATTTGAACGCGCAGCCCCACGATCGGGCATCGCACTTCGATCATGTGCCGGTCTTAGACGATCCACAACTCTTCATCCAGCGACGGCCTCGCCTATCCTTCTTCTTTTGGCAACGCCAACGAACCGCCGCCCAAAATGCTTGGGCTACCCTTGATTATCTGGAACGCGGAGCATCCGCGGCAACCAACACTGCGGTTACGCATCCCGCTAGTCGGGCTCACACGCCCCATCACATGTGGATGCTGCCACGCCGCTTTGCCGGCCATGCGACGGTGTTAAGCCTGGTGCTGATCGTGATTGCGACGCGCGGACTTCCCGGGCTGGCACTCGGCATGGATTGGACGCAGGGTGCCACGGTCGCAACCGACCATGTCGCCGATGCGGACGAGCTTGAGGTCCATGCTGGGGTAGCGGTGCCAGTGGTGTTGGGTGATACGTTAACAACGCAGCGGGTGTCTGTGGTCAACGAGATGCAGGATTCGCTCGTGCCTTCCCTGCTGCCGCGCCAGGTCGTTGCGGGCTCGGCATTTGTGGCCACGCACAAGGTTGCGCTCGGCGAGAAGCTTGGTCAAATCGCCCAGCAATACAATGTGTCGGTGATGGCGATCGTGGCGGCGAATCAGATCGATCCCAAAATGCTCGCGATTGGGCAAGTGCTGCGTATTCCGCGGGTTTCCGGGTTTCCGCACAAGGTTGTCGATGGCGAAACGGTGGAAAGTATCGCCGAGCAATACCATGTGCCGTCCAGCACCATCCGCTTCTTCCCGGCCAATAACCTGAGCTCCGGGCGGGCATTGCTCCCTGGCGAAGAGCTGTTCATCCCCAGCGCAACGGCCATTGGCACCGGGCCAGCCGAAGCCTCGGCTTCGGAAGTGACCGCGATTGCGGTCGGCATGGTGCTCGACGACGAAACCCGCATCCGGGTTGGGCCAAGTGTTGAATTTGAAAAGATTGCCAAGCTGCAAGGCGATGTTCAAGTCGCGTTGATCGGGCGACACGAGAATTGGTTCAAGGTTCGGACGCCCCATGGCACCGAAGGCTGGATTGCCGCCGACCTGCTGGGTGTCGAGGATGGCATTGCCGATCAGGTTGCGGCAGTGACCGATGTGCCGAGCTTGCCTGTTGTGGAGGTGCAGCCGGCTGAGCCAGCCGCGCCAGCTCCCGCAGCCGAAACGAAAGCGGCAGAAGCACCTGCGCCGGTGGCCAGTGGTCGCTGGGTGTGGCCAACATCGGGCGATCTAACGTCGGGCTTTGGCTACCGTAATTTCCGGATTGGTCGCTTCCACAACGGGGTGGATATTGCGAACCGCAGAGGCACGCCCGTCCGTGCCGCTCGTGCCGGCAGGGTGATCGCTGCGGGCTGGTGCAGCGGCTATGGCTACTGTGTCAAGATCAACCATGGCGATGGCTTTGTGACGGAGTATGGTCATCTGACTAGCCAGCCGAGTGTCCGAGTTGGCGCGCGTGTAAATGCGGGTGATCGCATCGGCTCGATGGGCAGCACGTATGATCGGCGGGGCGGCGGATATTCCACCGGTGTGCACCTGCACTTCACCGTTAAGCGCAATGGCAAGGCGGTCAACCCCATGCGCTACTTGCCGTAACAGATCGTTCGCTCCAACATTCTCCTTCCTTAACAGGACTGGCATGTGCCGGTCCTGTTGGCCTTCCGGCGGCGCAACGTCACCAAAATCAACTGCCGGTTGGTACACTACCGACACACGTCCATCTGCCCAGGTGATCGCTTTTCAAGATTGCGGAGAAGATCGGTGTTTGTGCGGGCGGCGATTCCCATAACATTAGCTTTGCTTGGGCTGGCGCTCTTTGCCAGTGGACCTGTGGGGCGGCTGCTGGTGGCAGCGGGCATTGTGCTCTTTGGCCCCGGCTATATCGTATGGTCTTTGGTCGACGTCGAGCTGCGTCTGCCGCGTCTGGCCGCACCCGCACTGTGGCTTAGTCTGAGCCTCTGCATCGTTCCGCTTCTGTTTTTGTGGAGCAGTACGCTCGGCCTACACCTAACACCAGCGGTGCTGCGTGGCCAAGCACTCGGCGTTGTGCTGCTGGCGGGCTGGTGTTGGCAACGCAGCGGGAGTCGACGCGTACCGCTGTGGTTGCTCGGCAGCTGGCTTGGGCTGCTCCTGCTCGTGGCTTTCACCCGGGCGGTGGAGATACGCGGTGTGGTACTCCCGCTGTGGGTCGATTCCCTGCACCATACACTGCTGGCGCGCATTGTGGCCGAAACCGGGCGCATTCCAACCTCGCTGGAACCATACATGCCGGTTGACCCGCTGGTGTATCACTGGGGTTATCACACGGTTATTGCGACGCTCAAGGTAGTTGCCGCGCTTCCGATTGCATTGGCCGTCCTGTGGGGCGGACAAGCGCTCAACGCGCTGATGGCCGTGACCATGTATGGCGTCGCCTCGTTTTTGCTACGCTCGCCGCGGGCCGGCCTGATTGCGGGCGGTGTGGTAGGCTTGTTGTCGTTGTTCCCCGCCTACTATGTCACCTGGGGCCGTTACACCCAGCTGACGGGTCTGCTGGTTTTGCCGAGCTTGATGATCGTGCTTGTGGCCCTCCTTGAGCGGCCAACGTTTGACTGGCGGCTGTGTGGACTGAATGCGCTGCTGCTCAGCGGGCTCATGCTGATTCACTACCAAGTGCTCACCTTTTACGTGGTTTTCGCGGTGGTGTATGCGGGTGTGGCAATTGTGCAGCGGCCACAACAGGCAGGCCAGGTCGTGGCGCGCGTGGCCGTGATGGGCACGCTGGCGGCGCTCTTGGCGAGCCCGTGGGTGATGACGATGGTGCGGAAGGTGCTCGTGCCCGTTGCAGTCCAGCCGCAAAAGCTAGCCGGCCCGGCTGATTACAACAGTGTTGATTGGGGCTTGCTGCTGGTTGGCAACAACTGGCTGTTGTTCTCGCTGGCGGGCATCGGCGCGATCTGGGCTATGCTCATGGCGCGCTGGCGGATCGTCGCCGTCGCGGCGTGGGTTGCAGCGCTCGGCGTGTTGGCAAATCCAACGATCCTTGGACTACCACCATCCTGGTTTGTTACCAACCAGACCGTGATTATCGCGCTATTTTTGCCCGTGGGGATTTTGGCGGCGTTCTGCATCGACCAAGCATTAATCTGGCTGCGGCCGCTCCTCGCGCGCTCCGTGCACCCTGCAGCTAAGCTTGTCGGCGGAGCCGCAGCCGCCGCAATTGCACTCTTTGGCACGTGGCAGTTGAGCGGAATACCCTTGCCGCCCGCCTGGAACCTCAATCGTTTCCAAATACCGGTTGTGAATGCGCGAACGGTGCTGGCTACTCCGGCGGATATGCCAGCCTTGGAATGGGCGGCAACCCATACCGCGCCGGATGCACGGTTTTTGGTCAACAGCGCGGATTGGCTGAACGGATCGCCGCGTGGCACAGATGCGGGCTGGTGGCTTTTACCTTTAGCGCAACGGTGGGTTACAACTCCGCCGGCGATGTATATTTATGGCGGTCCTGCCTACAAACAGGCGGTCGAAGCGCTCAACCAACGCATTCGCGCGCTCCGGCCGACCGATCAAGCAGCGCTGGAGCAGCTGGTACGCGAGCAGCAGATCACCCATGTTTTCTTAGGCAAACAAGGCGGGCCAATCAAGCCCGAGCTCTTGTTTGGTAATCCCCTGTTCATTCCCGTCTACGATGCGGATGGTGTCACTATTTTTGCAGTTCGTCCCAATCCTTGACGCTGGCATGGTTGTGTGGCATGATCCATCACTCGGAAAGTTGGCTGGGCCAATGGACGACCGATTAATCGCATGATCAACGAGACCCAACAGCTAAGCGAGCGCGAACGGCAAATCCTCTACCTTGTGGCCAGCGGTCGTTCCAATCAACAGATCGCAAACGAACTTGGCATCAGCATCAACACCGTCAAGGTCCACCTGCGCAATGTGTTTGGGAAAATCGGCGCCGCCTCACGTACTGAAGCATCCATGTACGCCGTTCGTACCGGGATTGTCACTGTTGATCGTGCCGTCGCCGGTCCATCCCCCGTCGGGGAAAGCGAAGTGTTGCCGCTGCCTGCTGCCGAGGAGCTGGTCGCCGAGCCAGAGCCGGAGACCACTGCACCCCTGCCGGACGACAACGGGGCCAGCGCGCCCGAGGTTGGGGCACTGCCGCAAACAGCCGAAACACCGCCGCCATTCCAAGATCGAGCCGAACCACAACCAGCTGTGGTAACGCCAGCTGTTGCGCCGCGTGATACAGCCGTCAATACGCCTCGAGGTCGTCGATCAAAGGCTATGCTTGCGCTGCTGGCGATCTGCTTGCTGGTTTTGACGCTAGGGGGTGTGGCAGTAGCTTGGCTGGTGCGGGCGGGTGACGCAGGGGATGCGCAAACACAAGAGGCTGCTCGTTTCAATCAAGCCCGCTGGAAAGAGTTGGCCGCACTTCCAACCGCCCGTGCCGGCTTTGCACTGGCAGCGGTTGGGGAGCAACTGTTTGTGATCGCCGGTGAAAATGAGCGTGGCGTGCTCAACACGGTTGAGCGGTACGAGCCCCGCTCCGGCGATTGGCAGGAGCGGGCGCAAAAGCCGACGCCTGTGACCGATGTGCGGGCTGTGACGATTGGCCAGAAGCTGTACATACCAGGTGGCCGCCGCTCGGCTGATCCAAAGGATATCGTCGCTGCGTTTGAACGCTATGATCCGCGGACCAACCGCTGGGAAAAGCTCGCCGATCTGCCGCAGCCACGCAGCGGCTATGGCTTGGCCGCGCTCGAGGGCAAGCTATACCTGTTTGGTGGCTGGGATGGCACGAGCTACCGGGATGAAGTGTTTGCCTACGATCCCAGCGGGAACGCCTGGAGCGAGCTCGAAGCGATGCCCACGGCGCGCGCCTTTGCCGATGCGGCCGTGGTCGAGGGCAGCATCTTTGTGCTGGGCGGCGAGAACAAGGCGGGGCCGGTGGCAAATAATGAGCAATACTTGCCGGCGCAGGAAGACACGCAGCCTTGGGTTAATCGCCCGCCCTTGCCCCGCCCGCGGAGCAGGTTTAGCACCGCCGTCGCACTGGGGAACATCTATGTTTTTGGCGGCGACGCGGCGGCCGATGCGCTCCAATACGACGCTCGTACTGAGCGCTGGCAATCGTTTGAAGCTCCGGCGATCATCGGCAGTCAGCCCGGCGCGACGCTTTTTGATGAAACGATCATGATTCTCGGCGGCAAGCTCGGGCCTGGCGCGTTCTCGACAACCATGTATAGCTACCAAGCGCTGTTTCGAACCTTGCTGCCTGGGTCGTAGCGGTCCTGCTGACTGCAAATTGCACTTAATATGGCGAGGTAAAACGACGTTATGAGAATTGTGGTCATTGGGCCGACCTATCCCTTTCGCGGCGGTATTGCTCACTATACAACCTTGCTGGTGCAGCACCTACGCTTGCGGCACAGCGTTCGCTTTATCTCCTATTTGAAGCAGTATCCTAAATGGCTGTATCCCGGCAACACGGCAATGGACCCAAGTCCTAGCGATACCGCGCTGCGTGTCGACTGCGATCGCATTTTGACGCCGATGAGCTTTTTGTCATGGTGGCGCACCTTCCGCATCATCAAGCGCGAAGCACCGGATCTGTTGATCCTGCAATGGTGGACGCCGTTTTGGTCACCGATGCTTTTCTTTCTTACCAGAATGATTCGGCGGTACACCAAAACACGCATCCTGTTTTTGTGTCACCATATTATCTCGCCCGACGGTGGCGTTTTCGACTGGTACCTGCTGCGCCGGATTTTGTGGCGTGGCCATGCGTTTATTGTGATGAGCGAGGAAGATTTTGCGCTGCTGCGCCGGGCGCTGCCGTGGGCCAACATCAAAGGCACAACGCATCCCCCCTACGATGTGTTCAGCAGGACGCCGTTGCAGCGGAGCGAAGCGCGGGCCAAGCTCGGCTTGTCCGACGACGAGCCGGTGGTTCTGTTCTTTGGCTTCGTCCGGCGCTACAAAGGCTTGCGCCACTTGCTCAAAGCGTTGCCAGCGGTGCGCGAGCAAATGCCGGTACGGCTGCTGGTTGTGGGCGAGTTTTGGGAAGACGCTCGTCCCTATCACGACCTGGTGCGCCAGCTTGGCCTCAACGCTGCGGTGCAATTTTACAGCGAGTACGTGCCCAACGAGGAGCTAGCCGTGTATTTCTCGGCGGCCGATGTGGTTGTGCTGCCCTATCTGGAAGCAACGCAGAGCGGTGTCGCGCAGATTGCGCTTGGGTTTGAAACGCCGGTTATCGCGACCTCGGTCGGCGGCATGCCTGAAACCATTGAGGATGGCCGGACGGGGCTGATCGTGCCACCGGGCGACAGCGCAGCGCTCAGCCATGCAATCCTCCGCTATTTTCAAGACAATTTGGGTGACCCCTTAACCCATAACATTTGTGTTTCCAAAGAATCGGCCTCGTGGATGCCACTGGTCCATCTGATCGAGGAAATTTCCGATCCCCTGGTTGCAGCGCAGGATGAGCAGTCCGACGCGTGGCTGGCGTCGCCACGAGTGTTATGATCGCGGCTGATACGAGGCGCGGGTAACCGATGCGGATCGCATTTCTAGGCACCTCCAGTCTTGATTATCCGTCGCCACGGGGCAGGTGGCTGCCCCTGGCCCAGGAGTTGGCCAAGCTCGGGCACGCGCCGCAGCTATTGTTGCTGCACCACACCTATGATCAACTGCCAATCGCTCAGCGCCGACAGGAACACGCGGGAGTCGTGGTACACTACGTCGGCCAGATGCACGTGTACGGGCCGGTTGGACAGCGTCGATATTATCGTCCGCTGCCGCTGTTGTATGTTTCGCTGCTGGGCGCGGCGGCACTGGCGCGGGCAGCGTTTCAGGTCGGCGCAGACATTGTCCATGTATGCAAGCCGCAGCCCATCAACGGCTTAGCGGGAGTGCTGGCAGCCCAGGGCTCACGGCGTCGGCTGTGTGTTGATTGTGATGATTATGAAGCGGGTGGTAATCGCTTTGGCGCCGCTTGGCAGCAGCGCGTCGTGCAGTTTTGGGAAGACCAATTGCCCCAAGTTGCAAGCGCGGTAACCGTCAATACCCGATTTTTAGAGCAGCACTATGTGGCGTTGGGTGTGCCCGCGGCACGGATACAGTATGTGCCGAACGGCGTGGCTCCGGCGCGACTTAACGATCCACCGACCCGGCAGGTAGCAGGACTGCGATCCGCGCTTGGCGTTGGTTCCGAACCGCTGGTGGTGTATGTCGGAACGCTGAGCAAGACAACGCATAATGTTGATCTGTTGCTGGATGCGTTTGCTCTGGTTGCCGAGCGGGTGCCGACTGCCCGACTGTTGCTGGTTGGCGATGGCGAGGATCGCCACGAGCTTGAACGGCGGGCCGCAGCGCTAGGTTTAGGCGCGCGGGCGTTGTTTGTTGGCGCGGTTGCCGCCTCGGCCGTGCCCACCTTTCTGGCACTCGCGACGTGCTCGGTCGATCCGGTTGCTGATGATGCCGTTGCCCGCGCTCGTTCACCGCTTAAGATCGTGGAAAGCCTGGCCCTGGGTGTTCCCGTCGTCACCGGCAACGTCGGCGATCGCGGCGAGATGTTGCGCGAGGATGCAGGTGTGCTTGTCACGCCCGGTAGCGCTGAAGCGCTGGCGAACGGAATCATCGAGGTCGTTGAAAATCAACAGGGTCGAGCGCAATTGGCGGCGGCTGCACGCAAGCGTAGCGCCGCTTATCGTTGGGATCGGCTGGCACTGCAATGGCTGAACGTGTATCACTGAAAACACCTGGCCGGACACGGCCATATTTTGCCTCGTATTACCGCTGGCTGGTCGCCAATCATGTGCTTGCGCTCGATCTCCACGGCGAGCGCATGCTTGACGTCGGCTGCGATGACGCCAGCTTTTTGTATCAAAGCGCTGCGCGGCTGCGGGTTGGCGTTGACCTTGCTCCGCGGGCCCGTTCGGTCGGCGGGCCGGAAATTATCCAGGCCGATGCGCGACAGCTGCCGATCGGTGATGGGCGATTCAGCTGCATCCTGGCCTTTGACGTGCTTGAGCATATTGAGCAGGATCGTAAGGTTATGCACGAGCTGCTGCGCGTACTGGCTCCCGGCGGCACGCTGTGGTTCAGCACCCCGGCCCGCGCTGCAAGGCTGTGGCCTTCGTTTGTGCAGCCGTATGCCAATCATGTGTTTGGCCATGTACGCAATGGCTATACCGTGGAGCAGCTACACAGATTATTGCCCGACACCAGCTGGCAGATGGAGCTCTTCTTCTGGGATGAGCCATTTCTGCGGGCTGCGTTTGTGCCACTGCATGTGCTTGATCGGATAGCGCCGGCTTTGGCGGACGTTGGGACACGCTGGTGTTTTGCGGCTGATCAGCCGCGCCGCCAAGGTGAGCGTGGGCATATTTTTGGACGAGTGACACGCCGGGAATGCAGTAGCGATTAATTGGGCCTCATAAATATTTACGCCGAGCTATTAAAGCTACGGTTCGCAACTTTTTATTCTTATTTACGTGAAGCGTCCATCTTTGGCAAAGTGTTGGGTTGCAACGTCAAATCGTGCGTTTTTTATTTGTACGATGAATATAGGTTCTGATTTGGTTTCGGTGAAGCCTCAAAAGATTGTGGACAATCGTACATTCCCGTACATGTCGGTCTGGATCATTGTTCTGACGTGGAACAATTATGCCGATACGTTCGAATGTCTCCGGTCATTGCGTGCGCTCACCTATCCCAATTATCACGTTGTGGTCGTAGATAATGCTTCAAATGATGGAACTCCGGTACGCGTCCGAAGCGATTTTCCAGAAGTACACCTTATCGAAAACGCAGGTAATCTTGGGGTGCCGGCTGGTTACAACGTTGGATTTCGTTATGCGTTAGAACATGGGGCGGACGGCGTTGTGATGCTGAACAATGATACGGCCGTCAGCCCTGATCTATTGCACCATCTTGTTCACGCTGCCCAACATCCTCAGGCCGGAATTCTTGTGCCTACTGCCTTCTATTTCAACGCCCCGACAAAAATTTGGTCGGCTGGAGGCCGCTATCGCTGGTTCCCGCCGGCGATCATCATGGAAAAGCGGCGGCAGAGACCAGGTGATCCGCTGCGTGTGCTGGAGTACGCGATTGGCAGCTGTATTCTGATCACTCGCCGCGCCTTTGAGCAGGCCGGCTTGCTGGACGAGACCTACTTCTTTATGTGGGAAGATCTGGACCTGTCGGTGCGGATACGCAAGGCAGGGCTATTGATTCTGGGCGTACCACAGGCTGCGTTGTGGCACAAAGTGTCGCAAAGTACACAGCCAGAGTCTCCCCTCTTTTGGCGGATGCACGGGCGAAGCGGTGCCATCTATTATCGGCGGCATAGCGCTGTGCCGTATCTGGCAATGGTGCTGCACTTGGGCTACTTTGCGCTCCGCGAATTTCTTGCAAAGCGCCAACGACACTTTATACCGCCGTTTCTCAAAGGTATCGGGGAAGGCCTGATCCAACCCCTCAAAGAGTTTCCACAGATCCAGGGGCGGAGAGGATGGGAAGATCAACGAGCATTATAATGCTCAATTGGTCCAAAGGAACTCGTGTGTAGCCTTGGGCTGCGCATTACCTAACGTATGACAGTATATAAATCACTGACGGCTTACTGGCGGCAGCGCATCACAACGGAAAGCTACTCGCCTACAGCACTGGTTAAGGTGCTGTTCAGTCAAGTTGCGGCCGCAATTTCGGGAGCGTTTATCGCACGCTTGCTGATGACGCTCGTACAGATTCTGATCGTAAGGCGGCTCGGAACACTGCTATACGGTGAGTACGCCACCGTCACAACATCGCTTGGCCTCCTAGCGAGCCTTTTGGGGATGGGGCTTGACACGTGGATCCTGCAAGAAGGTGGACGCGACCCGGCATCGTTGGTGCAGAATGTGTGGCAAGTCCTCTTTGTTAAAACATTTGGTGCAGCAGTCCTCCTTGCATTGCTTACGATTGCCTGGTCAAGTGACATTGTTCTATCGTCGGCGTTCGTGGTTGGAGTTGCCGCGATCATTTTTGATAGTTTTGCCCAAACGGGTTATAGCGCACTGCGCGCAACGCAACAGAATGTGCGCGTCGCAATCTTCCAAACACTTACTCCACTGTCCGTTCTCATTCTGCTGGCAACAACGGCGAATACACAGCAGAGTGTCTTTGCGCTCCTCAGTATTCAGGCTGCCTGCAATATTTTCATAACCCTGATTTTGCTGGCCAAGATTTGGCAGCTTTATCCCCCGGATCTGGAGCACTTCGTCAAGCTGCGGCACTTGGTTAAGGGAGCATGGTTATTTGTTGCCGCCGACGTTCTCGGAAACTTGTACAGCCAAGCGGGGATAGCAATTCTTGGCGCTACAGTCGAGCCGGCCACTGTTGGCATCTATCGCACAGCGCTACACACAATTTCGTTCATGTTCCTGATACCGAGCCTGTTATTCTACGTCGGGCTGCCACTGCTGAATGCGCCGGGTCTTTCCCGTCAGGGCTTTCGGGGACTTGTGCGAGCTATGGCTGGCAGTGTTTTATGCTATGGCGTTGGCGTTTGGGTCGGCCTGTGGCTAATGGGGGATATGCTCGTCACCGTGCTGTTCGGACAGGAGTACGGTGCAGCCCTGCCATTTGTCAGCATCATGAGCGTTGTTCCGTTGATTAAGTCGGGCAGTTTCGTATGTGTGGCAGTTCTGCTGTCTTGTAACAAGGCCCACTGGCGGGTGATGCTGCAAGCCGTCGCCGTCGCCGTAAGCGTTGTTGGAGGCTTCTTCGTGATCCCCGCGTACGGCTCGAATGGCGCAGCATTCTTGTATGTGGCGGTGGAAGCAGTGCTGTTTATCCTGTACTGTACGGGCGCTCTGGTTGCTGTTCGTGGGCTGCGGCAGTGAAGGTCCTGCTGATTAACAATCATTCGGTCCTCAATGTCGGCGATCACGCGATCTTGGTTGAAACGCTGCGCCTGCTTCAAGCAGGCGTGCCCCAGGTCGAGATTGTGCTCACTTTTAACGATACGGTATCTGCCCAGGCAATGCTGCCAGGCTACCCGATCCGCAGTTCACCGCTAACCTGGATGACGCGAACCGCGGAAGACGGCGAGACAACCGTCGCGGTTGCACGTTGGCGACAGGCCGGACTGATCGTTCTGCTTGTGTTGCAGGCACTGATCTATCGGCTCACGCACCTCACCCCGCGACTCTTTGTGGACGACCGAAAACATGACCTTGTACGTGCATTCGCCGCTGCCGAGCTTGTGTTAGCGTGTGGCGGTGGCTATATCTATGCGTCTGGCCCACATGACGGCGTGCTAGGTGGCTTTAATCTGCGCTTGATCAACTGCGTACTTGCCGTCCTTATGGGTAAGCCGCTGGTTCTGTTGCCACAATCAATTGGCCCACTGTACGATATACCACAGCGCCGTATCGTGCAATGGATCGTGCGGCGGGCGAGGCTGACCTTTGTACGTGAACGTCAATCCCTTGCTATCTTGCAGGCGCTAGGCTGTGCTGAACGCGCCTTGTACGCGCCGGACCTTGCCTTTGGCATGACCTCCGCGCCAGACGAGCGGACCGCGCAGCTGCGCGAGCATGTTCGGGCCGTCTCCTTACAGCCGGCGTTTCTGGTCGGTATGACTGCTATCAACTGGCATGGACAAAACATAGCTTTCGACCGCCAGCAGCGCTACGAGCAAGCTCTGATTAGCTTTATCGATACGATTACTGCTAAGGGTGGCGTTGTTGTCTTCTTCAACCAATGCTGCGGGCCAACCGCGGTGGAGGATGATCGGCTGGTGCATGCCCGGCTTCGTGAACGTGTTGCGCAAGCGCGTCGAGTGATCCTGATCGACGATGTGCTCCCGCCGGATGTGATTCAGGCGGCTTATGGCGAAATGGATTATTTTGTCGGGACACGATTGCACTCCGTTATTCTGGCGTTAAATGCAGGCGTACCAAGCATCGCCATCGGCTACCTGCAAAAAACGGCAGGGGTTTTGGGCGCGGTAGGGCTTACCGATTGGTGCTGTGACATTAATGAGTTAACGGCAGAGCAACTCGGGGCGATGTTCAGTCGATTACAACAGCAGGCTGTTCAGCCGGAGGCTAGCGCGTATGTCCAGCGTGCGGGCCGCACGAAGCAGACCCTGCCTGCACTGCTGCGGATGGTTGTAGGCAAAGGATGAACAAAAAGATTCGGGTTGTCCAAATTATAGCCGGATTCTCGGTCGGTGATCTTGGTGGTGGTTCCGAGTTGTTTGGTATTCGCATGGCCGAATCTTTGGCTCGTGAACAGTTTGATGTTGCGCTGTGCTGCCTCTGGTCCTACGATACGCCGGTCGAACGTCGTTGGCACCGCGCGATCGCGGCGCAGGGTATTCCAATCTTTTACGGCGCTCCGTTCCGTGACACAATACGTATCGATACTGCTTCGGCCTTTGCTGGGTGCTACCGCCAGATTCGTCGCTGGCGTGCGGATATCATCAATACCCATAATGAGTTTGCGGATATTGTGGGTGTGGCACTCAGACTGACTGGCGCTGCGCCACTTCTGGTGCGTACGGGGCATACAGAGCTAGAGTGGACCTTCCAACCACGGCTTGGCAGGCTCATGCATATGCTGTATCCTTTCATCTGCACGCAAGAAATGGCTGTTTCACAGGCCATTGTCAAGCTGCTCGACCAACGCTGGTCTGCAAGGTTAGCCCAAGCCCACGCACAGTATGCTCACAACGGCGTTGACGCGGAAGTCGTGCAAGCGCAGCGAACAGGAAAGGATATGCGTGCGGCGTTCGGCATCGGCGCTGATACCCCCTTGTTTGGCACGGTTGCCCGCATTAGCCCCCAGAAAGGACTGCCTTATCTGGTCCAGGCAATGCAGCACGTGCGGAACATGCTGCCGAATGCGCAGCTCCTCATCGTCGGCAAAGGCGAGAAAACTGATGAGCTACGCGCACAAATTGCCGAGCTGGGGCTTGACGATGCTATAACTCTGCTCGGAGCGCGCACCGACGTTATAGATATTGTTGATAGCTTGGATGTGTTTGTGCTGCCGTCACTGTGGGAAGGCTTACCGACAGTTGTGCTTGAGGCGATGCTAGTCGGTACGCCAGTGGTAGCTACTGATGTGCCGGGTACGCGAGATCTTGTGCTCGACGGGCAAACAGGGCTGCTCGTGCCGCCACGCGATCCGCACGCACTCGCCCAGGCCATGCTGCAGCACTATGCCCAAGGACAATGCGCTCATGCAATGGCGCGTGCCGCCGAAGTGCACGCCGAACAATTCGCGATGCGGCACACCGTTAAGCGGTATGCCAAGCTCTATCGACAGCTCTACGAACGCTATCTTCAAGCGTGATAACAAAGAAACATGGTGACGCGTGCTTATTGCAATAGAATTCTGCATCAAGCGGCTGTTGTCTAGCTTGCTTTGGATTGTATGGCGAGCCGGTCTCAATCCATTCACGTTTTTGAGCGGCAAACCCGATACTCCGGGACGGCACTATATCGAACAATTTTTGCAGCAGTACGCGCACGAGTGCGCTGGCCATTTTCTGGAGTTCGGGACCCCGGTCTATCGCCGCATGTTTCTTCCGGGTTCGGTTGAGCGCTACGACGTCATGGATGTTGTCCCCCGAGCTGAGGTAACGATCATCGCTGACTTGCAAAATTGTGTCGCTGTTCCTGACAACACTTTTGACGTGATTGTTTGCACCCAAGTGCTGGAACATATTGCCGATCCATTCAAAGCTGCTGCCGAATTGCGGCGCATGTTGAAGCCGGGCGGCAGACTGCTGCTAACGGTGCCCGCGGCCTACCCGTATCATGCTGATCCCCATGATTATTGGCGCTTCACCAAGGACTCGCTGCAGCTCTTGTTTGGAGAGCACTTTAACCAGATCGAGATTAAAGGGTACGGCAACAGACTGGCCGTTATAGCAACATATTGGTTTTGGATGAGCTATCATCTGCCGCGCCGCGCGCTCGAGCAATCTGATCCCAACAATCCAGTGTTGTTGTCAATATATGCCCGTAAATAACCGCGCCAATGTCCATTATCCTCTGAGATCGGGCGGTGTTGGCGACGGACTTTATTGGGATGCTGGCTGTGTGGCAACTGATGGCTTGACCTGCACAGCTTGCACATCAGTAACTTCTCCCGCTTTGAGCTCATATACCTGCGCATCCCCGTTGCTGGCGCGCACAACATCATTCTCACCGTAATAATCGCCCACAATAATCACATACTGGTTGGGATCGACGTCAGTGAAGGCGAAAAAGCCATTCTCGTCGGATATTGTGGCGGGACTGCTGGCGAGGTTAAGCGCGTATGCCGATTGCTTGCTTTGGGGGTCGGTGTACACTTGAGCCAAATAAACGGGTGTTTTTTTAATTGGGCTTTGCGTACCGGCGCCAAGTGCTTGGCCAACCACATTGGCTTTACCCACAGTTGGAGCAGCGACCGAAGGCCGCGGCCCTTGAATCACAGGTGCCTTGTTGGTTGTACAACCTACGATCAGCCACGCGAGTAAGCACACGCTTACAAGTCGTCCAAACATTGTCTGATTGACCTCCTCGAATAAACTTTGCTAGGAAGTGCTTGCACACTGCTGGTTGCTTTGCTGTAGCGGTGGAAGTGTACCACGTCCACACGCCATAAGCGGACAAGATAATCGATTTGCTTGGATATCAAGAAATGGCTTTGTAATGCGGTATTTAAGGCGATTAACCCGATCGGGTTATTGATGCTTACCTGTAGATATAACCCAAAATAATCCAACTAAATCATTCCACTGTACTATTGTTGATCCGGCTCAATCCTTCTAAGATTGCACCGTACACCGAAGTCACATACATGGAGGTCTGGTAGTGAAGCGGAAATTATTGGGTCTTGCCCTAGCGGCAGTAACTGGTCTGGCAGCTGTTGTAATGCCAAGCGAGGCTGACGCAGCGGCGTATGGTGCGGCGTTCCAGGTATCGATCACGTATCAGAATGTTGGTACCACAGCCACACCGGTCAACATCGACTTTTATCCTGAGAACAACGGCACCGCCACAAGCTTTTCGGCCGGCACGCTGAACCCGAAGGCGAGCGCGTCATTGCTCGTCGGCTCGGTGACCGGTCTAGGCAGCTCGTTCAAAGGTTCTGCAGTTCTTTCTGCAGAGCAGCCAGTTATCGCAACGGTTGTGCAGTTCGCCAGCGGAATCGCAAACCGTCCTTTGTCGAATGGTTTCAGCCGCGGCGCTTCGAAGCAGTTGGTTGCAACCGTGCTGAAGAACAGCTCGAACTACTCAACCATCTTCTCGGTACAGAACGCGGGCGCAGCCGCAGCGAACGTAACGGTTCAGTTCTTTGCTGCTGGCAGCACAACCGCGGCTCATACCATCACGGTTCCTAACCTGGCGGCAAATGCTGCGAGGTATTTCGACGCTACACAAATCGCTGAGCTTGGCGCAACCTTCAGCGGTTCGGCAATTGTGTCCTCATCGACCGACGTCGTCGTGGGCGTCAACGAGCTGCAAGTCAACGGTAATGGCGCTTCGAGCTTTGAAGGTACGCCGAACAGCGGCGCGCGCGTTTACATGCCGTCGGCCAACTGTGAGTACGTCGGGCTTTTCTCGACGTTCTACGCTGTGCAGAATGCCAGCCAGAGCGCTCCTCTTGACTTCCAGGTGCGCTACAAGATCAACGGTCAAGCCGATGTGATCGACGGTCCATACAGCTTGCCGGCTGGTGCTAAGCGGAGTATCGCAGGCTGCGCCAAGATGCCACGGGGTTCGATCGGCTCGGCGATTGTGGAGCGGACTAATGGTACAGGTACGTTGGTTGCGGTAGGCAAGGTCGCTGGCGGTAACATCACCTCGTCCTTCTTGGGCGCAGTTGAAGGCACCGGCTCGACCAACGTCGCTCTGCCGTATGTGCGCTGGTCGCCAAACGCCACCTTCGGTAGTGGCGCACGGCAGCGCACCGACATCGCTATCCAGAACATCAGCTCGACGGCCGCCACGAACGTGCGCGTCCAGTACGTCGACCGCAACGGTTCGGTTGTTGGCACTCACACCATCGGCAACATCGCGGCTGGTCAAAAGGCGTCGTCGAATCCAGCTGCTGGTAACGCGCTTGATCCCTGTGGTCGCTTTGGCGAGTACGGCGGCGGTGCAGACTGCCTGGGCACCTCGTTCGGCGGTGGCGCGATTGTGCTGGCAGACGCCGGTAGCCTGGTTACGGTCGCCCGTGTTTACACCGGCAACCCAACGCAAGCAGGTGAAGACTACACCGGTATGAATGTGTCGGGCCAATAACTTCGCCTAGTAACTTCGGAGAAAAGGTGGCACTGGAGTTTATCCAGTGCCACCTTCTTAATGTTGTAGATGGATCTGCCCCTCGTGATCTATAACAAACGTTCGCTCTTAGGGATAGTAGGTTCGCAACCTATCAGCCTTCCACCAGCAACGCTCTGGGCCTCATTTGAACATGCACGGCGTATTGCAGCGAGCCTTGGCTCGCATGACCCCGAGTCGAGTTTAGCTGCCTACTGGTCATTTTCCACCCGCATTCAACAGTGGCAGCAGATCATAGATCGGGTTACCCTTGCCAAGGCTGGACAATTACGCTTTGTTGAGGTGGGCAGTGGCATGGGCCTGTTTGTGCTCACAGGGAAGGCATTAGGCTTCGACGTTGTCGGCGTCGAGTCTTCCACCAATCGCTACGAGTCGTCGCTAGGGATTGCGCGCTCCCTGTTCCAGGCTAATGCGCTTCCGCTTACCCTCATCCAGGCATACTCTGAAACACTGCCTCTGCCAAGCGCGAGCGTGGATGTCGTTGCATCCTTCCAAACGTTTGAACACGTCGCTGAGCTGCGGAATACACTCAGTGAAATTCGTCGAATTCTCAAACCAGGTGGGCTGTTATTTGCACAAGCGCCTAACTATCGCTCATTCTACGAGGCGCATTATGGTATATTTGCGCCACTTGCCCTGGGGAAATCCTGGTTGAAACTGTATCTACGCTTGCGTGGACGGCCAACAGAATTTCTCGCGCATCTGCAGTGGCTTTCACCAGCAGCTCTCCGCACAATGGCGCGGGAAGTGGGCTTCTCATCCATCGAGATTATGCCTATTCCTGGCCCGGGTGACAGCACCGAGAAATTGCCGACAGTGCCCTTTTCTTCCCCTTTTAAGTCGCGACGTGGATCGGTATCCCTCCGGTTAGCCTACCTGCTTGCTCGTCTGTTTAAGGTGTTGCGCGTCGATTCCGAGCTGTATCCTCAACTGCAAATCTGGGCAACCGCATGACCTCGGCAACGTAACGCCGGATTTGACGGCACATGCCTTGCCGTGAAAACGCTGGCATACGTGGTATGTATGCATTCGGAGGTTGCCCGCATGCTGGAAGCGATCTTCGCGCCCCAGGCTATAGCCGTTGTTGGCGCGTCGCCGGATGAGCGTAAGCTCGGCCATACGGTGTTGCGCAACATCGTCCAGAACAATTTTCCCGGCGCGATCTACCCGATTCATCCCACGGCAACTGAAGTTTTGGGGCACAAAGTGTTTGCTTCCGTCGCTGCGCTGCCCGAAACACCCGAACTAGCCGTCGTTGTTGTCCCGCCGCAAGCTGTGCTCCAGGTTGCAACGGAATGCGGCGAAAAAGGGGTCAAAGGCCTGATTGTGATCACGGCCGGATTCCGGGAGGTTGGCAGCGAAGGCCGTAAGCTAGAAGATGAGCTGCTGGCGATTGTGCGGCGCTATGGCATGCGCATGGTCGGGCCCAATTGTTTAGGGGTGATCGACAACGTAGCGCACATGAATGCATCGTTCGCCGCGCTGATGCCGCTTGAAGGCAACATTGCCTTTATGTCCCAGTCCGGCGCGATCTGCACCGCTATCCTGGACTGGTCCGTCGTTGAAGGCATCGGCTTTTCGCGCTTCGTATCGCTGGGCAACAAGGCGGACGTTGATGAAGTGGCCTTGCTGCAGGCCTGGAACGACGATCCCCAATCGCGGGTGATCTTGGCGTATCTGGAAGGCATTTCGCGCGGCCCGGAGTTTATCCAGGTAGCGCGGCAGGTCACGAAACAAACCCCGGTGATTGCCATTAAATCCGGCACAACCGATGCCGGCTCGCGCGCCATCTCGTCACATACCGGCTCGCTGGCAGGTTCCGAAAACGCGTATGAGGCGGCCTTTCGCCAAAGCGGTATCCTGCGTGCCCGAACGATGCAAGATGTGTTCGATCAAGCCCTTATTTTCGCCTACCAGCCGCTGATTGGCGGCGACCGCATCGCCATCGTCACGAATGCAGGTGGACCTGGAATTCTGGCCACGGATGCGGTTGAACATGCCGGCCTCCAGCTGGCACGCTTCGAGCGAGCGACCATTGAAGAGCTTCATGCCCAGCTCCCGCCCACGGCGAATGTGTACAATCCGATCGATATCATCGGCGACGCAAAATCGGATCGCTACCATACCGGTATTAAAGCGGCCCTGGCCGATCCCAACGTAGACGCCGTGCTGGTGCTGTTTACACCGCAGGCCCAAAGCGATGTGCCCGAGACCGCTCAAGTGATCGCGGACTTGACGGCAGCACAGCAGGCGAACGGCGGTGAGCGCATCAAGCCGGTAGTGACGTCGTTCATGGGCGAGAAGAGCTTGGGCCCGGCGCTCAAGATTTTGAACGAGCGCCACATTCCCAATTATCCATTTCCGGAGCGCGCGGTAGCCGCCCTGAAGGCGATGGTCGCGTACAAGCAATGGCTGGATCGGCCAGCGGGCGACTACGTCTCCTTCGACGTCGACCGGGAGCGAGTGCAGCGCACATTTGACGAGGTGCGCGGGCAAGGTCGGCTTGAGCTGGGCGAGGTCGAGGCGCGCGAGGTCATGGCGGCATACGGAATGCGGCTGCCTGAGTCGCAGCTTGCTCGCTCGCCCGAGGAAGCGGTTGAGATTGCCAACCGGATTGGCTATCCCGTGGTGCTCAAAATCTCCTCACCCGATATCCTGCATAAATCCGATATCGGTGGTGTACGCGCCGGGATTGAAAGCGCCAATGAAGCGCGGGATGCCTACGAGCTGATCGAGTATCGGGCGCGGCGGTACCAGCCAAACGCCGATATCCGCGGTGTGCTTGTGCAGCAGCAAGCGCCCAAAGGCCGCGAGTGCCTGGTCGGTGTTTCGCGTGATCCGCAGCTCGGGCCGATGATCGGCTTCGGCATGGGCGGTATTTATGTGGAAGTGCTCAAGGACGTGGTGTTTCGGCTGGCGCCGCTGTCGCAGCAGGAGGCGCAGGAGCAGATCGAAGCCATCCGGTCCTTCCCGATTCTGCGCGGTGTGCGTGGCCAAGCGCCGGCCGATATTCCGAGCATTCTTGACACGATTTTACGCACGTCGCAGCTTGTGACCGACTTTCCCGAAATTGTGGAGATGGATATCAATCCGCTGATGGTGTACGATCATGGCCAAGGCTCAATCGTGCTCGACGCGCGCATTATCTTGAACGACTAATGAACTTGTAGCAATTGGCAATTGCAGCGAACGATAAACAGCATAGGGCGGGTTATTGTTCGTTGCGGATTGTCCATGGATTGAAGGTGCTGAGATGGCTACCATCTACGTCGCATCAACCGAAACGTTTGTTGGCAAGAGTGCAATCTGCGCCGTGCTGCTGGATTATTATCGCGGGCAGGGTCGCTCAGTGGGGTATATGAAGCCGGTGAGCGTCGCCGTTGCGCAAACCGAGCAGGGCGCGTTGGACCAGGATGCGCAGCTGATGCGCGAGATGTTTGAGCTGCGGGAAACGCCTGAGCAGATCGCGCCGGTGCTGGCAACCACACGGGTGGTGGAAAGCGTCCTGCGCGGTGAAGCGGCCGATTTCCGGTCCAGGCTGCAAAATGCCTATCAGGCAGTGTCGGCGGGCAAGGATGTGGTGGTGCTGGAAGGCGCGAACACCTGGGCCGAAGGCGCACTGCTGGGGCTGAGCGCGGATCAGGTCAGTGACATCCTGGACGCGCCGGTGCTGCTGATCAACCGCTTTCGCTCAACCAGTGCGGTGGATATTATTGTGGCCGTGCAGCGTTATCTGGGAAAGCGGCTCATCGGTGTGATACTGAATCAAGTATTTCCGTCGCAAATCGACTATGTTCGCAGCACGGTCGTCCCATTCCTGGAAAAGTCCAACGTGCCGGTGCTGGGTATTGTGCCGCATGATGCGCAAACCGAAGCAGCCACGGTGCGGGATGTCATCGAGCAGATCGGCGGCCAGGTGATCGGCGACGGCGATCGAACGCGGCTGGTTGAGAACTTGTCGATTGGCGCGATGAGCGCCGAAGCGGCGCTGAGCTACTTCCGGCGCAAGCCTAACAAAGTTGTGGTTACCGGTGGCGACCGCGCCGATATTGCCATGGCTGCCCTGGAAACCTCGACCTCCTGCGTGATCTTGACCGGCAACCTGCGGCCCGCCGCAACCGTGATGAGTCGGGCGACGGAACGCAACGTGCCGCTGGTGCTGACACCGGAAGACACATTGTCAACGGTGCAACGCCTGGAAGCCTTGATGGGCCATCTGCGGTTTGGCGGAGCCAAGCGCGAACGATTCCATACGCTCGCGGCGAACAGTATCGACTGGGCGCGCTTGACGCAGCTGTTGCAGATGTCTCCGCCCTCCTGAGGCGACGACTGAGGGAGCTCATGGCGCTCCGCGGCCGTCTGGCAACCTCACAACAATCGAATCGGTAGCGCACAAACGGAGCTCCGTTGTCACCAGTTCGCTGGCTGGCTGCGGAGCTCCACTGTGCTTGGACGGAAGCGTAGCAGGTTATGAGCTACGGGAAGTCGATTGGGACTAGGTGCCGCTTGCCAAGTAGCTACGCTCAAATAGCAATTCCGTTGCGGTCGCGGCGTGCTACAATGAAACGTACCGCTCCGTATCAAGGCGTTGGTCCCTAACCACTTAACCCGGTGTCAACCATAATGAACGATCAGGTAGCTGAAGTTTGCGGCATCTTTATCTCCAAGCAGCGCAACACGCCGATGATTCCGTTAGCGGAAACGGAGATTGTAGCCGATTGGGGCTTGCGTGACGACCGCAAGGCGCGCGCCGGCTCGCAACGCCAAGTGCTGCTGCTGGACGAATCAACGCTGCAGTTTGTGGCTTTGCAGCCCGGCGAGCTGCAAGAAAACATCACGGTTCGCGGCCTGGATGTGAATGCGCTCGCGGCCGGCCAACGGGTGCGCGTTGGCGCTGCGCTTCTGGAAGTAACCGGTCCGTGCACAGTGTGTGGCGAGCTTGAGACAGTGCGGCCTGGATTACGGGAAGAGCTGCGTGACCGACGCGGCGTGCTAACCCGCGTCCTGCAGACGGGCTTGGCGCGTCTGGGCGATCCGGTGACGGTGGAATAGGCGATGCAGGTGGTCGGTAGCAGCAAGCCGGTATCTGCTGGGCCGTTCAAACGTACGGCGCACCTGTTAGTCTCGTGGCGCTTGTTGCGCCTCGCCGCGCCAGCCTACATCGCGCTGATGCTTGCGGTGTGGGGGGTGCTGTTTTATTTGTGGTTTGGCGGGACCAATGGCCGGGATCGCAGCGGCGTAGTGCTGGGACCGGATTTTCCGGCTTTTTACACTGGTGGTTTGTTGGTGCGCCAAGGCAGTGCGCAGGAGCTCTACGATCTGGAGCAGCAGCGAGCGCTTCAGCACCTGTTTGTGTCCAGCAAGACCCTCTCGGCGTATGTCAACCCACCGCACTATGCTTTTGTCGCTATCCCATTCTCCATGCTGCCGTATGGCGCGGCGTTTCTGGTTTGGTCGGCATGCATGGTATCGGCTTTTGTCGCGAGCATCTCCCTTTTGCGCTCGATCCTGCCCGCGCTGCGAGGTAGCTCGGGGAGCTTGCTATGCGCATTAGCGCTTCTAGCCGCGCCGGTCTACTATGCGTTGAGTGCCGGCCAAAACACAGGTCTTAGCCTGCTGCTCCATAGCGGCATCCTGCTCGCTCTGGCGCAGCGCCGCGACGGGCTGGCCGGGCTGCTGATCGCGCTTGGCCTGTTCAAGCCTCAGCTTTTTGTGGTGCTGCTGCCACTTTTGTTGCTTGGCAAGCATTGGCGGGCTTTGGCGAGTTTTAGCATAGCTGCGTTGCTGCTGGGTGGGCTAACGCTGTGGTTCTGGGGCTGGGCAGCAGTGCATGATTGGGTGGCTGTGCTCCGTTCGCCTTTATATCAAAGCGAGGAAGTGCGCCAGGCGTCGAAGATGTTTTCGTGGCAGCCGTTGTGGTTGCTTGTTTTTGGCCAGGGCCTGCTAGCCAACATGCTGGGCTGGACCTGCGCGGCGGCTGTTTTTGTTGGGCTTGGGTGGATCTGGTGGCGCGGAACGGGGGAGTTACCGCTGCGCTATGCCATCACGCTGCTGGGTATGATCGTGATCGGGCCGCATCTGCCAGTTTACGATCTGGCGCTCCTGATTTTGCCGGGCCTTGTGCTCATCGATCGTCTGCTGCGCTGGCCGGCTCATGAATGGGTTGAATTGCGCGTAAGCTTGTTGGCGGTGTATGTTCTGACGCTGTTCGCTGCTAATGCCGAGCTCCAGGCAAGTCTGGTGCTGGTGCCGTGTATCACCCTCCTAGGCTGCCTTGCGACGCACCTGCTGCTTGCAGCGCGGCGGGTACCGGTGCGCTAAGCCTTCGGCGTGTGCAAAAACCAGCTTTGCATACCGCCGCCGATGACGACTCCTGCCTGGCCGCTGTTCGTCCATAGCCCCTTTACGTTGAAGAAAATAGCTGCACTATGTCTCTCCTTTGGTTTTGCGTTGCCTGGCTGATCGGGATCGTCCTAGGCGATTGGCTGGCACTGCCCGCCGACCTTGCGGGCTTTGGCGCGGGTTGTGTGGCGCTGCTTGGCTGCATCTGGTGGCCACGCCGCGATATACGGCTGCCGTTCCTGCTCGCTGCCGCGTGTTTGCTGGGTGCGGCGCGACTGGCGTATGCGCAACCCGTCACTACCGCTGCGAGTGTTTGGGCCTACACTGGCCATAAAGTAATCGTTAGCGGTGTTGTGGCCGAGCAGCCGGATCGACGCGAAGACAAGCAGACGGCTGTGCTCACGGCTGCGGAGTTGACGCTGGGCAAGGATACCCGCCAGGTCCATGGGCGTGTGCTGTTGAAGCTGGCGCCGCATCCCGAGCTGCGCTATGGCCAGCGCATCACCGTGATGGGCGGGCTTCAGCAACCAAAAGCGGGCGATGAATTCGATTACCGGGCGTACCTGGCACGCCACGGCATCTATGCCATGATGTCCAAGCCGAAGCTGACGGTGCACCCGGATACTGACGAAGCCGGGACATGGTGGCAGCGTGCCACGCTCGGATTAAACGACCATGCGCGGAGGACCATCTTACATCTCGTTGGGGAACCACATGCTTCCTTGATGGTGGGCATTTTGCTGGGTGTGCAGTCGACGATTCCAGATGATGTCCTCGATGCGTTCTCGGCGACCGGAACATCACATATTTTGGTCATCTCGGGCTGGAATATTTCGGTCATCATCGCCGGCATCGCCGCGCTGCTGGCTAGGTTCAAGGTGGCGCGGAAACGGTCGGCTCTGGTGAGCGGCCCGCTGATCGTGCTATACGTGCTGTTTGTGGGCGCGAGTCCGTCGGTGGTGCGCGCTGCCGTGATGGGCGGGCTCGCCGTGGTGGCAACGCTGGTGGATCGGGAAAGTGAAGCATGGACGAGCCTGCTGGTCGCATGTGTCGCGATGACGCTCCCCGATCCCCATGTGCTGTGGGACATTGGCTTTCAACTAAGTGCCCTGGCCACGGCCGGTCTGTTTGCGTTTGCCCGCCCGATCGAGGGCGTGCTCGGTGCACATCGTCCGTTTCGCTGGAAGTGGCTCGCCTGGGCGGTGGAACCGTTGACGGCCACCCTGGCCGCCTCGCTGCTGTCCTTGCCGATCCTGCTATACCACTTCGGGCGGCTGTCGCTGATCGCGCCGCTGGCCAATGTGCTGATGCTGCCGGCCGTGCCATATGCGATGGTGTTTGGCGCGCTGGCAAGCGTGGCCGGTATGCTCTGGACGCCGCTCGGCCAACTCCTGGCACTGCTGGCGTGGCCGTTTTTGCAGTGGCTGCTGCTGGTCTCCCGCCTGCTCGCGCATGTGCCCGGCGCCTACACCACGCTGCCGCCCTTTTCGGTCTGGTGGGTCTGGAGCTGGTACCTGCTCATCAGCGTTTCGTACCTGCGCTTTCTCAGTGCGCAATCTGTGGGCTTGCTGTCGACCGCGTCGGGCAAGCACGCCAAGGTGCGGCACCCGGCATAAGGAGCTCGGTATGGAAATCCCCTACCTGCCGTCGGCATGCAATGTTGCGACGCGGGCCAGCAAACAAGAGCTCATGCCGTGATTCATTGCAGCCATTTGAGGGTCTTCGCACGTAGTTGCTCACAATCACTTACCTCTGGCCCGCATCACAGGTGTGAATGAACTGAATGAGGCCTCGGAAGTAGACTTCTTGATCGTCGTACAGTGCCAGATGGCTACCGTTGGGGCAGTAAAGGTATCGCCCTTGCTGCACCTGTGTCGCCATCCACTGCATGTGTGCCGGGTTCATGGTATCGTGTTCGGCCCCAATGACCAGGGTTGGTACCGCAATCTTCGGAAGATCAGCCGTCCGATCCCAGTTCAACAGCTTGCCGCTGGCGCCGAGCTCGCTGGGTCCCTGCATCGGAATATAGATGGCCGAGTTGGTGTGCTTGAAGGCGCGATTGACCGGTTCCGGCCACTCTGCAGCTGGCATGCGCAGCACATGGTAGATGTAGTGGTGCTCGACCAGCAGCTGCATGTAGCGGGGGTTCCCGTAGTCTTGCGCTGCCTCGTACCCCTGGATTTCTGTCAGTGCCGCCTGGTCCATGCCGGGCATCAGCACGCTGCGCGCGTACTCGTTGTATTGTGGAATGCTGGCCATCATATTAGAGATGATCAAACCTTTAAGGTGCTGCTGGTACTTCAACGCATACTCGATCGCGAGAACTCCACCCCAGGACTGACCGTACAGGTAGAAGTTCTCGCGGTTGAGCCCGAGCGCGGTGCGGACCTGCTCAACCTCCTCCACAAAGCGCGGTACCTCCCATAGCTCAGGGTCCTCCGGCTGGTCGCTATAGTACGAGCCGAGTTGATCGTAGTAATAGTATTCAATACCGGCCGCTGGGAAGTAGCTGTCAAACGCCTCAAAATATTCGTGGGTCGAGCCCGGTCCACCGTGTAGGATGAGCACTTTCATTGTCGGATGATTGCCAATACGCTTTGTCCAGACGCGAAACGTGCCTTTTGGGGTGTCGATCGGGATCAGTTTTACGCCCCCGCTGAGAATGTCGTCGCGGCTGGAATAGTCCAGGTAGTTGATCGGCGTGTGCTGGTTCATGCTCATACGAGACCTCCTTGTGGTACGAGCGCAATAGCTCGAGCTCACTGGTCGTGCATGACCAAGGCAGGGCGGCAATGCTTTTTTTGACGTTGTATCAGCAAGCAGCTGGATAACCAATGACTCCTCGGCTGCCCAGGTCGCGACCGACCACATGAATCGCTTCTAGCAAGGGTGCAGCCAAGAACAGTAGCTATCAAGCTCGTCGAACACAAGCTGTGCCGCAACCAACCGTGCCAATTCACCATCAGGTTCCCGATCAAAGACGAGGGCGGCACCGGCCGCTCCCAGCGTTCTCCCACGCGGCTGGCGTCGCCCAGCGCAAGGGCGGCTCGGTAGTGCTCCAGCACTGCACGCTGAGCCTGAAGGGCATTACGCCAGCTTTGGAGAGCGCCCTTACATGGGATGGTGCTGATTGGTCCGCCAAGCGTGACCGCCCATCTGGCACACCAAGAGTATGGTAGCATAGGCCGTCCTACACCGTCGTAGCAGATAAGGAGCACCGATCCTGATTGCCCGTCGCTATGTGGATGGCCTGCGCCAGCTGCGGCCCGATCTGGGGCGCTACTACCTGGCGGTCGCGCTGCTTGGCTTCGCCGTAGACGGCGGCGTCTATGCGGTGCTGCTCAACCTGTTCCTCGCCCGGCTCGGCTACGGGCCTGAGGTGATCGGCCTGGTGAACGCCGCGGGCATGGTGGTCTTTGCGCTGGCCAGCCTGCCGGCTGGCATCTTCGGCGAGCGCTGGGGCAGCAAGCGGATCATGCTCTGGGGCCTGGGGTTGCTCATGGTGGGCGGGGTGCTGCTGCCGCTGGCCGATCTGCTGCCGGCCGCCGCGCGCCTGCCCTGGCTGATCACCATGATCATCTGCCTCTACCTTGGCCTGGCCCTCGCCTTCGTCAACACCGCGCCAATGCTCCTCGGGTTGGTAGCGACCGACCAGCGCAACCAGGCATACGCGACCCAGACGGCCCTGCTGGGCCTGGCCTCCTTCCTGGGCAGCCTGCTGGGCGGCCTGCTGCCGCCCGGTGTGAGCATCCTCACGGGGGTGTCGCTCGACCAGCCGATGCCCTACCGCTACGGTCTGATGGTGGCGGGAGTAATGGTCATCCCGGGCTTGCTGGCCCTCGCCCGCATCCAGCCTGGCGCCGTCCCCGAGATGCCGGCGCTGCCAGCAGGGGCGCCTGGCACACGGGCGGCCCCATCGATCCTGGGTCTCCTCGCGCTGATCGCACTCGTGCGGGTCCTGCAGATCGCCGGCTTGGCCGTGACCAGTACCTTCATCAACCTCTACCTCGACGCGGAGCTGCGCGTGCCGACGGCGCAGATCGGGGTGCTGCTGGCCATCGGGCGCCTGGTCAGCGTGCCAGCGGCGCTGACCAGCGCCGCCCTGTGCGCCCGCTTCGGCAACCGCAATGTGGTGATCGGCGCGTCGCTGGCGACAGCAGTGGGCATGCTGCCGCTCGCGCTCATCCCCCACTGGGGCGCGGCCTGGCTCAGCCTGCTGCTCGTCTCCGGCCTGTCAGGCGTGCGCTACGCGGCCTCGATCGTCTACTTCCTCGACCTCGTTCCGCTGAACCGGCGCGCCACGACCGCCGGTGTGACCGAGATGGCGGCGGGGATCTGCTTCACCGCGCTCACCTTCGGCGGCGGCTATATCATCACCCTGTTCGGCTACCGTGCCCTCTTTCTGCTCGGTGCGGCCCTCACCGGCCTGAGTGCGCTGGTCTTCTGGGCACTGTTCCGCAGGCGCCAGGGGCACTCCTAGACCGGAAGGTCGGGAAGACGACGTTACTGTCTTTGCCATTTCACCATAAACGAACGTTTATTCCAGGTACAGCCTTAGCCGGACGTTTACAGACCGCTTGTCCGCCGAGAGGAAGTGTCCACATAAAGAACGGAAAGGCGAAGATATGCAATGCCGCTGGCTCTCCGTAGCCCGGTTTGCCCCGAGCCCGCTCCACTCGATCCCGCGCTCGAAAAGCTGCATCAGTTCGTCGGCGTTTGCTTCGATGACGGCAGCGTGTACCGTGCATGGCGCTGCTCTGTAGCGCCAGTGTAGGAGCGCATCGTCGCGGGCACCCTCCCATCGGGTAGGCAATCGACTCAAGCTGCTAACCCAGGTAGCAGGCTCCGTGTTTCCTGAATCCTGGACCACGATCATGGAGGCACGTCGCCTGCTTCCACCGGTTGTCGTCACCAATGGAGCTTGTCGGGGGTGAGGACGGTGTCCACGCGTTCGACCTGGTCATCCGGCATCGTCAGGATCATCATGCCGTACAGTCGAGCATCCTGTTGATTAGCACTGGCCACCCTTGGCGGTATGCTCTGGACGCCGCTCGGCCAACTCCTGGCACTGCTGGCGTGGCCGTTTTTGCAGTGGCTGCTGCTGGTCTCCCGCCTGCTCGCGCATGTGCCCGGCGCCTACACCACGCTGCCGCCCTTTTCCGTCGGGTGGGTCTGGGGTTGGTATGTGCTCATCAGTCTGTGGTATCTCCGCGTTGACCGCTATATAGTCAAAAATCCGTCAACGCGCTATACTTGATACAGGTATCCTTCAGCTTCAAGCAGGACTCTTGGTACTCGGCTCCGTTGCTGGTAGTTTGATAATCAATGCTGGCCTGACTAGTGTCAAGCGGGAGGTGCTGAGGAGATCGCAGGATACCTCCTTGCCTATGATTGTGTTGCTGGCCTGTGGCAACAGACGGCAATGCGGCATAAAATGTTGTTCCCGAGAGGCAGTCGCCGCCACAACCGAGCCAGCATTCCTGCGAACATGTCATGGCCGCAGTGCAGCTATCTGAGAAGTTCATGTCTTACTTGGTCGACTTAATTTTGAACGAACTCCGAACTGTAGTGCAAGACCTCGGCAAGGATGGTGGCCTGATCAGCCCCTCTGTCTATGATACGGCGCAGGTTTTGCGGCTTTACCCTCCGCTAGAAGGTGCCCAAGCGGTGGTCGAATGGTTGCTGGAGCAACGTCAAAGTGATGGCGGATGGGGCGATCCATCAACGCCGTCGGCCCGCGATGTGCCAACCCTCGCAGCAATACTCGCGTTGCACGTCTATGATCAGCATCCAACCGCGCGTGCCGCCGTAGTGTCCGGGCTCGCGTTTCTCCACCGTCAAGCGGAGCAGTGGATGGATTCATTGGCCGATGACATTCCTGTCGGTGTTGAACTGCTTCTGCCTCGGTTATTGGAAGAGGCTACTGCTGTAGGCTTAGCGCTACCGCTCCAGTTATACTCCTCGCTCATTAGCTTCGGGCTTCGTCGGCGCACCATAATCGCTCGAGCACAACCACGCGCCGGTACGCCGGCGATCCATTCATGGGAGGCGTGGGGTGTCCATCCCGATCCGCAGCTGGTCGATCCAGCGGGTGGTGTTGGAAATAGTCCGGCTGCAACGGCTGCCTGGCTCCGCGCGGCGGGTCCGTCTGCGCCATTAACGAAACCCAGTGTGCTGGCACACCGGTATCTCCTTGCGGCTGGGGCAGCCACTGAAGCTGGGATTCCCGGTGTGGTGCCGACGGTTTGGCCGATTGCTCGGTTTGAACAAGCATTTGCGCTGTTTAGCCTTTTTAACGCAGGCCTGCTAACGGACAAACGGGTGCACGATCGGGTGTCGGTCCAGCTTGACGACTTGATGCAGGCCCTCGGTGCCCGCGGCCTTGGTATGAGCGATTCCTTCCTGCCTGATGGAGACAATACAGCCGTCGCCCTTGCCGTCTTGCGTGCGTCTGGTCGCCCAGTTGACCAGACTGTGCTGCGGCAATTCGAAATGGGTGACCACTTCTCGGCCTATGTTGGCGAGCAGCAACCATCCTTATCCCTCACTGCACATGCGCTCCACGCACTGACACTCTTTGGCGAGGCCCGGCCGCAAGTGGAGGCCTTTGTGTTACAGCGTCAATTACCTGACGGCCGCTGGCCAAGCGACAAATGGCATAGTTCGTGGCTGTACACTACTGGACACGTGATGCTTGCATTGCAAGCCTCTCGTCACCGGGACGCACTGCTCGCCGCTGTCGATGCGTTGCTGACCCACCAGCATCTTGATGGAGGATGGGGTAGTGCAGGGACGACGGCGGAAGAGACCGCGTATGCGGTCCTCGCGCTCCAGTATGTGCAACAGCAGCTTACATTGCCGCAGGTTGGAGCTGCGCTCAACCGGGCTAAGGAATGGCTGCTTGAACAGTATCGCCCGTTTGCCTCCACAGGCTTGAAGCGGTGGATTGGCAAAGAAACCTATCGTCCGTTACGTATCGCCCGCGCATTTGAGCTCAGTGCACTGCTGGCATTGCTGTTGGATCAGGGAGATGAGTGACATGTCGCCGAGCCTTGAGGAATTTCTCGCCGCTTCCGCAGCTGAGGTCGCGGTCCACGCACCCGAGAGCGTAATCTTTGCCGCCGGTGGAACGCGCCGGGCTGCGGCGCTTGCTGGCATTCCAATTGACGACGCCTATGTTCGTTGGTCGCGCCCACGGATGCTGGCGTGTTTCGCGCGCTTCTTCAGCCTGGGCATCAACCATCTGATTGCACCATCAGCTATTCCCAAAATGTTCGCTGAACGAGGTCTTGTGCGTGAGCGGTGGCTGTCATGGATGAGCTGGGGCTTGGCCGGGCCAGAGTCAGTAGCCGCGTACCAGGCCGGTAACTGGCGGGTGCGGCTCATCATTGCTGGCGAACAGACGCCGGAACTGCGTGACATCGCGCAGCGACTTGCAGCGGCAACCAGCGCGGCAAGCGGACCAACGTTGTGGTACATTGCCACACTTGATACCGATCAGCTGTGGTCCTGGGTCTTACAAGCGGCAATCCACGGTGCTCGAACCCGCGCCGAGGTGGTCCAAGTGCTATATGGCGATACAATTCCACCCGCATCATTGATGGTTAGTTTTGGCAAGCCGATTATTGGGCCGGATCTGGTGCCCCCTTTGCTGGCGGATGAACTCCAATGCTATTGGACCCAGCGACCCGGCTACGAGATCGACGAGCGCGAGTTGCGCACTATTTTGTATGACTATGCCTTTATCCGCCCGACATGGCGCGACGACAAAACGGGCCGCGCGGAGGAGGCGTTAGCCTATCGTGCTGCCTGGGAGCATGGTGTGACGCTTGGTGTGGGCCGGCGGCTCGGCTCGTTCTGGTATCCTGCGCCGGTGGCATCCGATCCATCTGACCAAGCATGAAGCGGAGCGCGTAGGCTCATCCTTGAGCCACGCAGTTGGGGCAACGACGAGCCGTGGATGCTTTCCGCCGTATGACTCCGATTCGATGGGTTGCTCAGCTTAAATCCTGCGGTAGCTAGACTTGCCTGCCGCCCATTCTGGTGGACTGCGTATGCTTCCGTTGCGCTTACAAACCCTGCTGAAGGTGCAGAGCGAAGACCGTGAACTTGCCGTTCGCGGCCAACTGCTCAAGGGCGCCGCACTGCTGGTCGGGATCATCGCACTGGCCGCCCTCCCGTTGGCCATCACTGATCCACGTTCCTCAAGCCGCGTGATCCTTGGAACCCTCGGCTTAGCTTGCGGGTGTGGCATTGTTTTTCTGCTCGCCCATCGCCGCGCGATAGCCCCCGGTGGTATGCTCCTCACCGGCATGTTGCTGGTGTATCTGTCCTTGCATCGCCCCGACCTGCTGCTGACGCGGCCGCACGGCGCCGCGTTTTTCATCCCGGTCCTTGTCGCCAGCCTTATTTCCGGTCCGACTGCCGCTCTGATATGTGGCGTTATTGCGCTGATCATGCTCGGGCTGATTTCTCAGCTGAGTGGTATTCCGTGGACGGTCGATACGTTCGTCATTGCCTTCATTATCGCTATGGCCACAGGTTTGCTCTGGTTAATTGTGCGCACCTTGGAGCAATTTCGGGCGGAGCGAGCCGATGCGGAGCAGCAGGTTCGTGCAACACTGGACGTGCTGGCTCAGGAATATGCTACGTCTGAGCGGGCTCGACGGGAACATCGGGCCGTGTTGGATGCAACTGGCGAGGCAATGGCGCTGGTCTCACCAGATGGTCAACTCATGACGATCAATCGGCGGTTGACAGAGTTTTTTGGCGTTCATGCAGACGACGTGCTGGGTCAACATATTACTGCGTTACAAGCTACCGTGGAACGCATCTTTGCTGAGCCGGACGAAGTCCGCAATCTGGTCGCGGCGAGTGTAACCGATGTTGAACGCCAATTTACGACGATCCTTGGCCAACAGTGGCCGAATCGACGGGATCTGGAACTGTTTTCGACTCCCGTACAAGGCGTTGACAATAAACCGGTCGGTCGGCTCTACGTGTTCCGCGATATCACGCGCGAGCGTGAAGTAGACCGCATGAAGTCGGATTTTGTCGCACTTGCCTCACATGAACTGCGCACGCCTCTCAATGCGATCAACGGATTTGTGAGCTTGCTCCTGGATGGTGCCGCCGGCCCACTGTCGGAACAGCAAGGCCACTTGCTGGGAGTTGCCAAGCGCAATAGTGATCGGTTAACTGTGCTTGTTACCGATCTGCTTGATCTTTCACGCATCGAGTCCGGCAAGATCGAGTTGCAGTGCACCGCGCTTAACATCGCGACGCTCATTCGGCACGTCGCGACGTTGCTGCACGGAGAGCTGGAAGCGAAGCAGCAGCGGTTAATGCTGGAGCTCCCAGAAGGACTGCCGGATGTCAGTGGCGATCCAGACCGCGTTGTTCAAATCCTGCTAAATTTGCTGTCGAACGCCCACAAATATACTCCAGCACATGGTCATATTACCGTGGCCGCACATGCGGAGCAGGAGTACCTCCAGGTCGATATTCATGATACCGGGGTAGGGCTTGCGCCAGATGAACAGTCCCAAATTTTTACAAAGTTCTTTCGTGTCCAAAATCATATGACCCAAGACGTAGGTGGCACAGGACTCGGCTTAGCTATCACGCGCTCATTGATTGACCTGCATGGAGGAGAGATTGCTGTCCAAAGCACGCAAGGTCAAGGGTCCACCTTTAGCTTTACCTTGCCATACGCAACGCCAGTTCGTCACTCTGAACGTGCAGTGGTTGGCCATACCACCACGCCGGAGCAGGCACCCCCTGCGTTGGAGCGCCGATGCCGGTTGGGAGACGGAGGGTCGGACAACAGGGGGTGGCCCGGCTAGCACAACAGCCACCATCCTTCGCGGGTCTATATGTGTGGTGTCATCAAGCATATGGGTGAGACGGCCTTCCCTCCCTCCGTCGTGCAGGTGACACTGGTCACTGCTGCGGTAGTGTTCAACCGGCATTGTTTTCAGGGGTCAAGATGGGAGCTGCAGGCGCACCCTGTGCTCCACGGGTGCCGCCTGCAGCGTCTGCCTGTCGTTGCCTGGTGTCCTTCATCCGCGACGTTCGGCTCAGAGCGTCCGCGAGAAACCGGTTCGGACGCCGCTCGGCCAACTCCTGGCACTGCTGGCGTGGCCGTTTTTGCAGTGGCTGCTGCTGGTCTCCCGCCTGCTCGCGCATGTGCCCGGCGCCTACACCACGCTGCCGCCCTTCGCCGTCGGCTGGGTTTGGGGTTGGTATCTGCTGATGACTGTGTGGTATCTGTGGCCCGCCCGAACAACCCTGTTGCCACGCCATGTTCCATCGACGGCTCCCGAAGCGAGGGTGGCA
>JADDQF010000027.1:8462-10712 GCA_016781505.1 bacterium | reverse complement strand
GATTGTCCTTGAAGAAGTTGAGCGACCAGGTGCCGTCCCACATAAAGGCAATTGAGTTCGACCTGAAGAGATCCGGCGGTGAAGCAGTACCGGGGACCGCAGGCGGAACAACGCGATGCTTGAAGACCAGGTCGTTCCAGTACTGAACGGCCGCGATGGTCTCCGGCGTATTCAACAGCGACTGCTTGCCGTCGTCGCTGATGATGCCACCGCCGAACTGCCAGATCGTGGAGGGCAGGGTGAAGCGCTGCCACGAGCTGTGGGTTGCAAACACCTTGATCTGGTCGGCGTTGAAGCCCTCCTCGTTGGGATGCTTGCCGGCGTCGTCGACCACGATCTTGTTCGCCCATTCAAGAAACTCAGTGCCGTTCTTGGGCAAGTTAGCCGGGTCGAGTCCAGCGTCCTTGAGCACCTGGGTGTTGACCCAGTTGATCCAGCCGTGATTGTCGAAGGGTACGCCCTGCGCCTTGCCTTCGACCGAGATGGCTTCCATCAGGTTGGCCGGGAAGTCATCCTTTGGCAAAAGTCCCTGTGAAAAGAAGACCGTGTCGGCGTCTTGCAGCAAGCCCTGCGCGGCAAACTGGGCGATCGCCCAGCTGTGCATGATGCCGAGGTTGGGCGGCGTGCCGGCAGCCGTCGCAGTGGGGAGCTTCTGGTAGAAGAGGTCCCACGCATAGGTCTCCGAGCTAATGGTAACCTCAGGATGTTCGGACGAATACTGCTGCAGCATCTGCACCATCGTCGCGCCGTCCGCTCCGCCCAGGCCATGCCAGAAGGTCACTTGCTGGCTACCTGTACCCAGGACGACCGGGGTTGGCGTTGGGGCGACACTGGCTTCTGCTGCAACACTTGCCGCACCTTCGGCGGCTCCTGCGGCTGAGGCCCCAGCGCCGGCTTCACCACCTGTGCCAGGTGTAGACGTCGCGCCACAAGCGGCGAGCGCGAGGCCGCTCAAGCCCGTCGCGGTGGCTGCGAGAAATTTGCGCCGACTGAGCAGACGTGGATCACGATTGGATTCCATGAGGACACTCCTCTGCTTGTACGTGGTCAAGGCGATGCTTGACCAAACCACTGGGAAATCTGTTAATCTCAACGAGGGAACCGATTATGGACGAACCTCTACATCCAACATACGTAAGTAGATGGAGCAACACCTCCTTTCCACATCGCGCGGTGGTGGCCGAACACAAGATGGGAGCTGCGTGTTTTGGCCCTGCTTAATCGTCTGGTTTCACAGGAGTGCTTGTGCAAAACCATCACCGTCGTTAGCGACCCCTGGTTTCGAACACCGTTACGTATATCTCGCCGGTCTCCGTCCGCTGAGGCCAGATTTCGATGGTCGGGCCGCGGTTATCCTGATCCCCTGCAGCGCGGTACACATCGATCTCTTGCTCGGAGCGTCCAGCCAAGCTGATCATATTGGAACAGTTTTCGATCGCCTGCGTGCCGCAGTACCGCCAACCACGTTGCGCGAACGCTTGCTGATAAAAGTCGCGCACCTCGGCAACCGTGCCCGGATACCGAAACGAAGTTTGGCGGAGATCGCCGGCAAGCTGGCTTGTTACCTGCTCGGCGGTCGGTGGTAGCGGTGGCCGCCGCTGGCGTTCCCACAGCAGGCCGCCCAAGACGCCGACGATCGCCAGACCAAGCAGCAGGAGCCGAAACCATCCGCCTAACCACGTAGCCAGGACATGTAGCGGTCTGCCGATTGGCGATTGCATCTGGCCTCCCTTGCATGACCTCATAGCCGTCCCAGTCGACAGCGCGCCTCACAGTCGTACGACGCCCCCTTCAATCAAACCAACGAGCAGGGGTGCTGCCGGGTCGATCCGTTGTGGCGCTGCAATCGATGCTAGGCCGTGCCCAAAATCCAAGCCCGGTCGCCAGTCCGACCATGATACACCACCATCACAAGACAACAAAAGCGTATTCCCGAGCAGCACAAGAATCTGGGATGTTTGGGAAAACTGCGGATCAAGTACAATGCCGTTTACCGCGTCTGCGATCACACCCTCAGCTAGCTGTGTCCAGCTTTGGCCCCCGTCGTCCGACCGAAACAATCCATTGGCTTCAGTTCCCGCGAACAGTATTCCATCGTGGGCATAATTGGGCGACAGTGCCAGGCTGAGCACCGGCGCATATTCAGCCGGGAAATCAAGGTCGCGCCAGGCTCGACCGCCATTCGTGCTGCGAAACAGACCACTGGTTGTCCCAACGAAAAGGGTTTCGTCGATGGCAAAGCTCGGCGTG
>JADDQF010000027.1:6624-8416 GCA_016781505.1 bacterium | reverse complement strand
CAGCCCATGAACCACCACGATCCGCGGAGCGAAAAACGCCGTCTTCCATGGTTCCGGCAAGCACAACCCCATCGTTGGCAAAGTCCGGCGATAGCGCTAATGTGGTTACCAGGGGTGGCGGTGGCGGGAAAAGCGCGGCGGACCAGGTTGCGCCGCCATCAAAGGAGCGGAGCGTGCCGCCTTCCACACCCACGAGAACATACCGATCCTGCGGAAACGTTGGCGATACGGCAACGGCTGTCGCTGCAAGCGGCGCTTCAAGCTGAAGTGCAGCAAAGGCCGCGCTCCAGGTATGACCGCCATCCTGCGAGCGGTACAGCCCGCCATTGCGGGCGGCGAAACAGACGCCATCCTCCACAAAGTCAGGCGAGGCGGCCAACGCGTTTACAATATCGGGAACCGGAGAAGCGGCGATGTCCATAGCTTCAGTGTCGATCATTGTTCAATCACCAACGTTGTCGCCTAAGGCTTGGCAGAGGTTTGTTCAGGATTCTTCTTGTGCACCAGAACGTCAACAGTGAGCGCGGTCGCCGCGCCGGAGACGGCACAGCGAATGGCGGCTTTTTGCGCGGCGGCTACGTCCAAAATGCCGGCCTGCGCCATGTCCACGATGCCGCCACAGCGTGCGTCAAACCCGCAGCCTGGTTCCGCGCGCTCCACTTGGCCCAAAACCGTACCACCGTCGTAGCCGCTGTTGGCTGCAATGGTGCGTAGCGGCTCTTCCAGCGCCCGAATCAGAATCTTGATGGCAGCTTGTTGATCCGGATCTGAACTTGTTTGGAACAAACGTTGGAGTCGTTGACGGCACGCCAGGAACGCGAGGCCACCGCCGGGAAGCACACCTTCGCGCAAAGCGGCCCGTACCAGCGCAGACGTTTGCCGCGCCAGCTCCTCACGTGCAGTTATCTCTGTTTCTGTACTGCCACCGACCAGCAGCGTAGCCGACCCGCCCATGAGCTTCGCGATGCGCTGTTGCAGCTTGGTGCGCTGCTGCGGATCGTCAGCTGCCTTGAACGCTGCGCGCAGGTTGGCCATATGCGTCCGCAATACCCGCGGATCGCCTTTGCCGCCGATAATACCCAGGTACGAGCGATCAACCCATGCCCGCCGCGCAAAGCCAAGATCGTCGATCTGCAAGCTGCGCAGCGTATCGCCGGCGGCTTGGATCACGGGACGACCGCCGGTCAAGATGCTTAATTCCTGCATCATCGCGCCTTGTTCAACCGGCCCGGAGCCGGGCGTAAGCGCAGCAATAACCTGGAATTTTTGGGGCTCGCGACTGGCCGACAACAGCAGCGCTATCACACTATCGGAAAGCTTATTCGCAACGATCAGCAACGAGCGTATGTCGCGCTGCATCACCTGATCAAGCACCTGCATTACCGGGCGTGGGTCTTCGAGTTCAAGATCGCTGATCAGAATCGCCGTGTTTGTGAGGTCGGTGCGCAATTTGATCTGGTCGGTCAACATCCGTGGGGAAAGAATCTTGCTCGACCAGTACATGCCTTCGACGTACTGGCGCTCGTATTCGCGCCCATGTCCACGCCGGATCTCGACTTGACCGTATTCGCCGACAATATCAAAGATCTCCCCTAACAGCTTAGCCAGGGATGCGTCGAAACATAAGGATTCGGCCAGCCGGGCGAGGCGCTCTTTGCCGGTCACGGGCAGTGTACGATTGTCCAACTCTTGGAGAATTTCGTGCAGACCGGCTTCCAGGTAGCGGCGGAGGTGGACGGCATTGCCACCTGCGGCCACATAGTGGAGGCCGCGATTGTAGACTGTTTGAAAC
>JADDQF010000027.1:0-6611 GCA_016781505.1 bacterium | reverse complement strand
TGGCGGTAGCGTCGCCAACCTCTTCGTGCACCCGCCACACGGCATGGCGCACCAGCATCGCGCCCATATCGGCATCACGATCAGGCAGCTGGATGATGCGGCGTGCGATCAGGCCGCCTTTGTCAAGAAACTCGGGCTTTTTTTCGCGGAAAACGTTCTCAACGGCAACTATGCGCGGACGTGGGCCTAATGTAGGGCGAACTGCTTCAACGATTTGGTTGATGCCGCGTTGCATTCCCCGCTGGGAACGGGGTTGAAACACGACACCCGGAATAGCATGACCCTGCATCATCGCAACCTTTGCTTCCTTGACATTACCTATTTGGACTGCTTAGGTTCGCATAGCTTTGGCCAGCCTGGCCGCGTGCACAACCGCCTGGTAACGCAATTTTCCAGCTATCGAAGGTTTTCTCGCCATACGCTGGTCCTGCGCCGCGGCATAACGGTGGTTGCGGCTTAAAGCCAGCGCAACGTTGTGCAGCCTTGCTGACCAGTTAATTAGCGTTGTGTCCTAGCACAGCCGTAACAAACGCTGCGTGCGAGTGGTACATTGGAGGAGAAAGTTGCACTAGCACGCAGATGGACGAAGCTCTGAATCTATCGGAATATAGGCCTATATTGCAAGGGAAGTAAAGAATGTTTAATGGATGTTCTGTATTTGTTTAGCTGTGAGGCTACAGTACCACACTTCGATTTTAGTGTCAATGCGTCAAAACCAAGTTAAGAATAAGCGCGCGCTCTTTCACGCGGTACAAGGGTGTCGATCCGCTCTTGCAAGCACAGCTTCACGCGTTTCACCCGGTCACCAACGTGCAAAAAATTGAATGCCGGCAGCCCGCGCAGCAACTGTTAAATTCTGAGATTGCCGCTTGACACCGGATCGCCACACCCCTACAATAACTTCAGTCTTGTTTAGTTCATTTTAGCAATACTGGCTGATTTTCCGCCTCTACAAACTTTTGCTATACACTTTGGGGCTGGCTTAGATAGCTGGGTACAATCGTTGCTAGCAACTGCCAGTGCTAAGCGGTTCACAATGTGGTGGTGCAGTATGGCTGCTTCTCAAGGAACGAGTATCACGGTTCAGCCGACGATGCGCGATGTTGCGGCATTGGCAGGCGTTTCCCTTTCAGCTGTTTCCTTGGTTGTAAACGGAAAGCCCGGAGTTGGGGCGAACAAACGGGCGCGCGTCCTAGCGGCCATGAAAGAACTCGGCTACGTGCCCACAGGTCGCCAAGGAACAGTAACTGAAACGAAAGTGCTCGGGCTGTTGATGGAGTCGCTGTCGGCGCCCGTGAACAGCGATGGGTTTTACACGCAGATCATCAGCGGCATTGAGCAAACAGCCTACCAGCTGGGGTATCGGCTGCTGCTGCATTTTTACCGAGCCGGCACCGATCCAATTGATGACATTCGTGCACTGATGGGCAGGTCCGTGGACGGGCTGATCATTGCCAACGATGGGGATCTCACCACTGCAGCCATCCAACAGCTCTCCGCCACCGGCACGCCGCTTGTGCTGGTCGAAAGCTATGTCAACGATCAAATCACGGCTGTAACGGCTGATAATTTTGCAGCTGGATTGTCGGTCACCAATCATCTGATTGAGCTCGGTCACCGCCGGATTGGTGCCCTCGTCGGGCCAGGCAAATACAGCAGTTTGCGCGATCGCTTACGTGGGCACAACATTGCCTTGATCGAACACGGCCTACCGCTCGAGCCCGCGCTGCAGCCGCCACCAGTTTCAGGCCATCCTAAAAAGGGCTATGTTCAGATGAAACAGCTGCTGGCGCTGCCCGAGCGGCCGACCGCTGTCTTTGCCGTCAGCGACAAGAGCGCTTTTGGGGCCATTGAAGCGATCAAGGAAGCCGGGCTGCGCATTCCCGAAGATATTTCCATTGTTGGCATTGACGACGTCGCTGAAAGTGCCTACACCTCACCGCCGCTCACAACCTATCATGTGCCCAAAACGATGCTGGGCGAGGTAGCTATTCGGCTGATGCACGAACTTCTCACATCCGCCGTGCCGCTTACCAAAACACTGGTAACGGGCCATCTGGTGGTACGCGAATCTACCAAGCAGTATCGCCCGTAAGTAGGCATAAATGTTGATCTGGGGCAGCAGACCGCATAGGCAATGATGCTCCACACTACCCCGTCGGCGGCCAGCCACACGGCATTGCCGATCCGTTGGCAGATATGCTTATCCTCACGTCTTCTTTGGGCACAGCTTGCGTAACACCTGCAGGACAAAGCGTATAGAACAAGCGTACCCATCTGTTCATGCCCTGTAGTTATGCGTGTACCACGGCTTATTTCCCGCTCTCTGCAGCATAGGTTTACCCGTAAAACACTTTGGATCTAGCTTGGGCATTAATGATCTGGGCGCCCGATCTTCATCTCACACTCACCCTTAGGTGCTTCCCGGTTGCCCACAAGCTGTAGCTTTAGCGCCACATAATGTCGTGAGCCCACGGTAGTGCGCTCGTGCACGTCATCACAACTCCTGCAATCCGTCAAACCCGGTTGTCTCCGCGAAGGGCACGGCCCTGCCACAGGCCAGTGACGCAGAGCGGAACCGGCAAGTGCCGACCAGATGCTGCTGCGGACGCCAAACCGGCAACAGCGGGCGTTTGGTGGGTGACGACGGATGGTCATGCCTCGGATCCTGGGGCAATCCGCGAATGAGCTTACCCCCGTAGATGAGACCACACGCGAAGGTGGAAGTTGTCTATAATCATCTTAGCTTGCGGGGGATGAGGCATGCCAACCAAACGGAAACGCCATAGTACGCAGTTCAAGTTCCAGGTGGCGCTGGAAGCAGCCAAAGGCACCAAAACCGTTAACCAACTGGCCAGTCAGTACAACCTTCATCCGAACCAGGTTAGCCAGTGGAAACGCCAGCTGCTCGACGCCGGGCCAACCGTCTTTCGCAGCACGACGTTGCAGCAGGACCGGGATCTGGCGGTGCGCGAAGCCGCCCTCTTTGAGCAGATTGGCCGCCTCAACATGGAGTTGGAGTGGCTGAAAAAAAAAGTCGGTTGATGCGCTCGCGGACAAACGGCGCATGATTGAGCCGCAGCCTCCGACCATCAGTATTCGGCGTCAATGTCAGTTGCTTGGCCTGAGCCGAGCGTCGTTCTATCGTGAACCGGCACAGGAGACGGCATTCAACTTGCACCTGATGCGGCTCATTGATGAGCAGTACACCAAAACGCCCTTCTATGGCTATCCGAAAATGACAGTTCACCTGCGGGCGTTGGGGTTTCCCGTCAACGAGAAACGAGTGGCGCGTCTGATGCAACGCATGGGATTACAAGCGGTTCGGGCACGCGTGCGCACCAGTCGGCCCAATCCTCAGCAGCGCGTCTATCCCTATTTATTGCGGGACCTCGACATCACGCAGCCAAATCATGTCTGGTGCGCGGACATTACCTACGTGCCGATGCCGCTGGGGTTTATGTACTTGGTGGCAATTATGGATTGGTTCAGTCGCTATGTACTCGCGTGGGAGCTCTCCAACACGCTGGATGTTGGCTTTTGTATCGCCGCCTTGCAGGATGCCCTGGAGGTGGGCCAGCCGGCCATCTTCAATACCGATCAGGGTGCTCAGTTTACGGCACGTACCTTTACCGCCACAGTCGAAGCGGCAGGTGTCCGGGTCAGCATGGACGGACGCGGCCGGGTCATGGATAATATCTTCATCGAGCGCCTCTGGCGCTCGGTCAAATACGAGGACCTCTACCTCAAGGAGTATCGCACGGTTGCCGATCTCGAGGCCGGGTTAGACGCCTATTTCAGCTTCTACAACACGGCGCGGCCGCACCAAAGCTTAGCCTATCGAGTTCCAGCCGCCGTCCATTTCGGTTGTTAACGCAGGAACGGATCCACCTTAAGTTCGTCGATTCGTGGTCTCACTGATCGGGGTAAGCACCCTGTTCAGCTTTGAAAGCTACCAAGACTTTCTGGACGAACGAGCCAAGGGAGCGGCGGGAATTGTGTACAGCCGCGTCCGCAACCCTACACGGGATGCGCTGGAGGCGAAAATTGCCTTTCTGGAACAGGCTGACCATGCGATCGGCTTTGCCTCAGGCATGGGCGCTATTTCGACGGCCTTGCTGGCGCTGCTCAAGGCCGGGGATCACCTGCTGATCGCGATGTGTTGTTACGGTCCAACGCGGGCGCTGTGTGATATCCTGCTGGGGCGCCTGGGCATCGAAGTCGAGTATTTTGACGTGGCGGAGTCGCACGATCTCAGCGGGCGAATCAAGCCGAACACGCGCGCGATCTATCTTGAGTCGCCTGGCACCTTCACGATGCAGATCCAAGACATTCGGGCCGTGACGCGCCTGGCACGCGCACACAACATCGTCACAATCATCGACAACACCTGGGCCACGCCGCTGTATCAGCAGCCGATCACGCTAGGCGTAGACGTGGTGGTGCATACCGCAACCAAGTATATCGCCGGTCATTCCGATGTGACGGCGGGGATGCTTGCCTGCAATGCCGACCTGTATCGGATCATTCAGCCTGTGGCCGAGATTTTAGGAGGCACGCTTGCGCCCGACGATGCGTATCTGGTGATGCGCGGCCTACGCACGCTGGCGATACGCCTGGAACGCCAAGGGGCAACAGCACTCGCGCTTGCGCGCTGGCTACAGAGCCGGCCGGAGGTGCAGCGCGTGTACCATCCGGGCTTGCCCGATTTTCCCGGCTATGAACTCGCAGCCAGCCAGATGAGCGGCACCTCGGGCTTATTTTCAGTCGCGCTGCACCCCCCGGCGCCGGATGCAGCACAGCACGCGTTTGTGAATGCCCTTTCCTATTTCTCGATTGGGGTGAGCTGGGGCGGGTTCGAGAGCTTGATTATGCCGATCGGCGACAGTTATCGTGAGGCCCCACAGATCCGGCGCAGCATGGGCATTCAGGACGAGATGTACCGCATCAGCGTCGGGCTGGAAAGTTTGGCCGACCTCATCGCCGACCTTGAGTGGGGCTTTGCGGCGCGCAAAGCAGTGCTGGCACGGATGGAATGAGCTCGGCCAGGCCTGCAGACCAGCAGCGTTAGATCAGGCTCACCACCGCACTATGAGCTGACTGCAATCATGTTGGCATCCAATTCGTGTCGCCCACATCCACGCATGGAAGCTTTCACCCTATGCTACTTTTTCCGTGGAAGAGGCCTCAGGCAGGGCATTTGCGGTTGTTACCGATCCCATCCCACTCCATATAAAGTGTGACGGTGTTGAGCTGGTCGGCGGGACACGAGTCACCTTTGATACGGTCGTGCGTTCACCGATGGTGCCACACCTGAAAAAATTGTTCAGCAGTACTCATCACTTGACTTAGCTGATATTTATGCCGTGCTTGGCTACTATCTGCGGCACCACGCCGAAATTGATGTGTAGCTGCACCGACGATAGCAACAAGCGGAACAAGTCCGGCAGCAATCGGTGCGTGGCACCTGATGTTTTTTATCGCCAGCTAGTGGAAGGACAGCACGCATGGCGTTCGCTATTCGTCGGTATCATCCCAGTGATTTGCCGTGGTTGTACCGCATCTGCCTCCTGACCGGAGATACCGGCGCAGATGCCAGTGCGCTGTATCACGACCCCGATCTGCTCGGCCATTTTTATGCCGCGCCCTACGCCGTGTTTGAACCGGAGCTGTGCTTTGTGCTCACCAATGCAGGCACCCCCTGCGGCTATGTGCTTGGGACGCCCGACTCTGCCAGCTTCAGCCAGCGATGTGAGCGCGACTGGTTCCCGCTGCTGCGTGATCGCTACCCACTCCCCGACCCCGACGATCAATCCCGCGATGCGCAGATGATTCGTCTGATCCACGCAGGGTACCGTGCGCCGGCTTACTTGGCTGCCTATCCGGCGCACCTCCACATTGATCTGCTCGCCTCAGCGCAGCGCTTGGGGTGGGGGCGAGAGCTGATTCAAACCTTCATCACACAGCTGCGGACCTTACACGTCCGTGGCGTGCATCTGGGAGTGGGCAAGAAAAACGTCGGCGCCATCCAGTTTTACGAACGGGTTGGCTTTGTGCGGGTTCAAGAGCACGAAGGATGGATTGCCTTCGGGATGCAGCTTATTGCACCTGAAGGCAGCCGCTAACCCCGCGACTCAGCTGATTGCGGCTGGTGAGCGGCTACCCAAGCGCGTGCAGACCAGTAGGTAGCGCAGGCGTTAGGCAGAGCGCGCCGGTCAGCAGAGCCAGGCACGCATGAATGGCGCGGCACGTACCAGTTCAGGCTTGATACCCCGCTTGGATCAGGTTGGGTACCATCCGGCCCATACAGGTGGCAACGGACCCAATGATCCAGCGCGACATATTCCCGGCCGGGCACGACCTGACGGCAAATATCCATCACATGCCGGCAGCGCGCTGTGAATGGGCAGCCCGGCGGTGGATCGATTAACGAATTCACCCCGCGTCTCGACCTTGCGCGCGGTTAGGCCGGCGTGGGGATTCGGCACCGCCGACAGCAGCCGGGTGTAGGGCATCGCGGGATTCTGCATCAGCTCGTCGCTGTCAGCGTCCTCGAGGATTCAACGTGCTTGAGTCCTCCCTCAGCAACACGTACGCATTCCGATAACCTC
>JADDQF010000005.1 GCA_016781505.1 bacterium | reverse complement strand
AACGCCGAGCGTCTCCGATTGGGAGTTCGCCAGCGACATCTTGCCAAACGGTGTGGTCAAATAGATCCCAGTGAACAGTGCCGACCGGAGCGGGAAGCGCAACCAAACACAAACGAGCGTTTCACAAGTGCTCGTCCACTGTACGCGCCACGAACCTAGGACATAGGTTCTGTGGGGGACAAAATTCCCCTTGCGAGGGGATAGCAGGCCGAACCGGGGACATGTATACTGAGAACATGAAAGACAGGAGCTGTTCATGCGGGGTGAACAGCTCCTGTCTTTTGCTATTATACGGCATCCACGCAGTGAATTAGCCAGCCCGTTGCAACGTACGCTGATATGTGCCACGTCATGTTGCGCTGCCCAAGATGCGCACCCTCTAGCCGGCGCGTGCGAAATGCGCTTCCTTGAATATTTGCTCCAAACGCTCGCCCCACAACCCCATACACGGTATCTGGCAGCGGTTATGCGCCGACCGGCACCCCCGTCGTAACCTTGCACTTTTTGAGTGAAATGTCGCACACGGGTGCGGATATGATGTACACTTGAACATGGCAGCCGTACGCGCACGACCGCTACGGTCGTGCGGCACCAGGGCTGGGTCTTTGCGCCAACCTGCTCCGGGATAGCGGGTTCACGAGGAAGGTACGCGTGTCGCCCCAGATTGAAGCTATGATTCGTGATTCCAACCGTCTCGCCGCGCTCCACGATCTAGGACTGCTGGATAGCGAAGTAGAGCCTGCTTTTGAGCGATTAACCAGGTTGGCAACCAAGCTGTTACGGGTACCGACGGTGCTCGTTTCGCTTGTGGATGGCGACCGTCAATTTTTTAAGAGTTGTGTAGGGCTACCAGAGCCCTGGTCGTCCCAACGCCAAACGCCATTATCACACTCATTTTGTCAATACGCCGTGGTGATGGGGGAACCCTTTATTGTCGAAGATGCGCGGATCCACCCCCTGGTACAAGATAATCTGGCGATCAAAGATTTGAATGTGGTGGCGTATGCCGGCATCCCGCTGGTAACATCAGACGGTTTTGCCATCGGCACCTTATGTGCAATTGATTCCGTAGCCCGTGTCTGGAGCAAGGAGGAGATAGACACCCTGCGCGATCTCACAAGTATGGTCATCACGGAGATCGAGCTGCGCGGTAAAATTGCCGAACGCCAGCGCATGGCGCGCGAACGAGAGCTGTTGCTTGAGCGCGCGCAAGACGCGCGAGCACATGCGGAGCGTGCCCAGAGTCGTTTAGCGCTGCTGGCCGAAGCAAGCAGCATCATCGCCTCATCACTGGCCTACGAAACAACGTTGCCGAAGCTGGCCGGATTGCTGAGCTGCGCGCTGGCCGACCACTGCGAAATTTATCTGCTTACCCCTGACCAACAGCTGCAAGCGATCAGCGAGGAAGGCAAGCAGCACCTCACAAGTGCACTCCTGCCGGTCGCCATAGCCGCCCAGCCATTTGATTCACGCTGGGCGGAGCAGCCGATGGTTCAGGTGCTGCGCACACAAACCTCGCTCTTTCTGCCGGGTCTGATACAAGCCCAGCTGGCGCAACTGTACAGTGACATTGAAGAGCTTCACCAGCTCCCTGTACCTTGTCCCACCGCTTTGATCGTCGTGCCGATCTCCTCGGGACACGAGCAGTATGGACTGCTGCTGCTAGCGGCGGCGGGTCGCGATCCTGGGTGGAGCGCGGCTGATCTGGCGTTGGCGGAAGACATTGGCAGACGGATCGCCATGGCGATTGCCAACGCGCAGTTGTACCGCGCATCGTTGGAGGCCGTGCGGACACGCGACGACGTGCTGGCCGTGGTGACGCATGATCTACGCAATCCCATGCAGGTGACGCAAATCTATGCCGGTGTGCTGCGTCAGTATGCCCGCCAGATCGGCCTATCGGACGCCGTCATTAACGACGCGGTGGCGCAGATCGATGGAGCGAGCGAAAAAATGTCCAAGCTGCTGGGTGAGCTTGCCGATGTTGCGCAGTTGCAAGCCGGGCAAACCATCGAGCTAGCCTGTACCAGTGTGGATCTTGTGGCAATCGCCCAGGCAGTAGTGGACCAGCACCGCACGCATGTTCACCGCCATGTACTGACCGTCGAGGTGGCTACACCCGAGCTGGTCTGTTTTGCGGATGAAGCACGGATCGAACGAGTGCTTACGAACTTGTTAAACAATGCGATCAAGTATAGCCCCGACGGCGGCGATATCGTGGTAACGCTGGCCCGCGAAGACCGGGAACAGGATGCGTGGCTAACCTTGCAGGTTCAAGACCATGGGCTGGGCATACCTGCGCTTGACCTACCGCGCATTTTCGAACCCTTCTTTCGCGCCGGCAATGTTCCGCACACGCTCCGGGGCATGGGCCTTGGCTTGACGAGCGTTCATCAGATTGTGAAGCAACATCGCGGCAACATCACCGTGGTCAGCACAGAAGGCGGCGGCACAACCTTCACCGTGTACCTACCCGACTCGCACCGGGCCGGCTAGCACTATCTGAGGCATGCAGCCTGCTTGTCGGCGCCACCCGGCGAGCCAGGCCGAACCAAAACACACCAGATCATGTGCTGGCATTGGCCTTGCCGGACCTCATTGGCTACTCCAGATCAATAAGTCCGAGCCGCACAGCCGTGAGAGCAGCCTGAACACGGTTGGGCTGCTCCAGCTTCTGCAAAATTCGCTTGATATGGCTACGCACCGTTTCTTCGCCGATGGTTAGGGCGATGGCAATCTCTTTATTCGATTGATTAGCTGCGACCAAGCGCAATATTTCCAGCTCACGCGGCGTAAGCTGCGGCGGCACAACAGCCGGCCTCGGATCAGCGGCAACCGCCATACGACGCAGCAAGCGCTTGGTTACAGCTGGCTGCAGATACGCCTCACCGCCGGCAATCACCCGAATTGCGTGAATCAGCTCGCTCGGCGGCGCGTCCTTTAGCACATATCCATCCACATTGCTTTCCAACGCGGATACAATTTCCTCGGCGTTGTCGACGCCACTCACAATCAGCACCCGTGTCTGGGGCGAAACGCGCTTGATTGTGCGCGCGGCTTGAACACCCCGCATGCCAGGCATGCGCAAATCAAGCAGCACAAAGTCTGGCCTGAGCGTTTGAACTTGTTGGATCGCTTCCAGGCCGGTCGCCGCTTCACCAACGACCTCGAGGTCCGCCTCCAAATCAAGCAGAAGCGCTAAGCCGCGACGTACCACTTCATGATCATCAACAAGTAAGATTTTGATCTTCGCCATTAAATCTCGCACTTTTTTACAGCGCTAGCTCGCCCAAGGAATATAACAACAAAGATCATGCCATTGGCTTGCGCCGGGACACCTTCAGCAGCATCTGCCCAGGCCAACACCCACTGGCCGTACGGCCCCTCCTTTCAGCGCAGCCAGCGTTAGGCACTATGCGCTGGCAAACCATGACGCAGATGTTATCACCCACCACACCGTCAAAGGAATACACTCTCGCCGGTCACAGACGAGTAAAGGAAAACAGCCAAACCGCGCAAGATCTGCATCGCCAAGGCAAGCAAAATACGAACCGATGTGCTATAGTAATCGTACGATCGAACATCGTATGCTTGCGAGAGGGGAAGGATCGAGCAATCATGGCGATCATGTTTGAGTTAACAGTGACACCCGAGTTTTGGGATCAGGCGCGGCCATGGCCCCCGGCTTGCCGCCCGATTGTGTTTTCGGCCGACGCAGTGATGCGCAATCGGGGCACGGTCCAAGTGCCGGCAACCTGTGCAGACGAGGTTGAGCAGCGGCTCCGCGCACATCCGGAGGTTGTCGCAGTGGTACGGGTACTACGGCAGCCCGAGAAGTGGTCACGACGCCGTGCTGCCTGATTTCGGCATGGATAAGCCGCACGCACAACCAGCGGTCCGTGTCGCAACTCGTCAACGTAGCGATCAAGCCTAGCCTTGACCTTGTGCGGGCCTGGTACCTTAGCGCTCGGGGCTGGAGCGCTGGGCAAGCACGTGCTCGCGAGTTGGTACGCAGGCCAAAATATACCAGATGCCAACGAGGGCGAGGGCGACAGCACCAAGTTTACCGAGCCAATGTGGAATCGCAAGCAGGCTAAGGCCGACGGCCAGCACAATTGCGGTGACGGCCAATCCCTTCGCGCGGCGGGGCATGCCCAGCCCAACGCGATAATCGCTCACCAGTGGCCCAATCCGGGGCAGCCCAAGCACCCACCGTTCCAACCGCGGATGCGACCGTCCAAAGCACGCAGCGGCACCGATGAAAAAGACCGTCGACGGCAGGCCCGGCACAAACACGCCCACCCCGCCAAGGCCCAACAACCCCAAACCTATGGCAGTCCAAAGCCAGCGCACGAAGCGCGTACGGGATCGCTGCGCGCAGGCACCTGGCACTGTGACCGGCGGTCGCTCGTTCGGATCTGCGCTCACTGACATCCTCGTACGGTGCAACACGCCGCTGGACGAACTGCACCTAAGCCCCCGGCCGTGCCGGAGCAGTTAGACTATCCACCCACCGTTTGATCATTAGGCGGCGTGCTGCCTAATCGCCCTCGTAGCTGCGAGGATGGCCGGAAGCCAACGACCTTGGTTGCGGGAATGGTGATTGGCGCTTTGGTCTTCGGATTAACACCCGTTCGCTCGGCACGGTCACGCACCTCGAACGTCCCGAAGCCGGCAAGCTGAACCCGCTCGCCGTTTGCTAAGCGCGTCCCGAGCTCTTCCAGGACGGTATCGACGACTGCGCGCGCTTCCCGTTTCGAAAGCCCCGTCCTGCTCATGACCTCTTCCACCAACGATGCTGTGCTTACGTTCGGCATGGCTAACCTTCCCTGCAGGGTGTGCCGCTGTGTGTCAGGGCAAACGCCGGCTTGCTCACGTTGAGTAACACAAACATGCTAAACCTCGTGCCACTGACTGTCAAGAGTCATCGACTCGCGCTGCAATCATCAACCACGGGCGAACATTCTGGAGATAAAAAAGGGATGGAACCACCACGATGCTCGTACCCCCAGGTCGACGCGCGCAGTACCGATGCCAAAGCTTGTGCTTGGCGAGAGCCGGGCGGCAGGCGCGATCGAAAGGTTGTTTACGTTAGGCTGTATCATCCTTCGGGACGATGGATTACGGTAGCCCGCCGGCCAACATGGTGGGGTTACAACGCCAAGGTAAGGCTGATCGGGCAATGATCCGAGCCGGGCACGTCCGGGTGAATATCCGCGGCAACAACCGCAGCTTGGAGATTGGGCGAAACAAAGATGTAGTCCAAGCGCCAACCGATGTTGCGAGCACGAGCGCCAGCCCAGGGAGCCCACCAGGTGTATTGCGCCGCGTCGGGATGCAGCAAACGGAAGGTATCGACCAAACCTGCAGCAAAGAAGGCCGCCATTGCTTCGCGCTCTTCCGGCAAAAAGCCGGAGGTTGTACGATTTTCGCGGGGTCGGGCCAGATCAAGCTCCGAGTAGGCGGTGTTGACGTCGCCCACCACGACCACGCGCAGCCCATCGTCCAGTGCTGCCCGCACCACGTCCACGAAGCGGGCATAAAACGCGAGCTTGTGGGCAACCCATTCCGGCCCACGGCCACCATTCGGGAAGTAGATGTTGAAGAGCACCAGGTCGGGGAACGTGCTGACCAGGACACGGCCCTCAAGGTCGAAACGCGGCTCGCCCAGGCCGCATGTTACAGCCGTGGGCACGCTTTGCGAGAAGGTGGCAACGCCGCTATAACCCTTGGTCTCAGCCGCACACCAATCCACATGGTAGCCCGGCGGGTGGCGCAGCTCGGCGGGGAGTTGCTCGGGATGGGCCTTGGTCTCCTGCACCGCCACAATGTGGGCACCACTGTTGTGCAACCATGGCAAAAAGCCTTTTTTAGCGGCGGCTCGGATGCCGTTCACATTCCATGACACAATCGTTATCTGCCGCTGGGACACGCCGTGCTCCTGCTTCCACTGGGTAAAAAAATGGTCATCCAAAAGACATCATCAAGTATACCAGGGGCGCTGCAGCGCGGTACACTGCTCGGGCATGGAGCCGGTGGCAGTGTAGGGAACAATAAAAGTGTAACAGATGATGACACACCGGGTTATTCTGCATCTCGATCTGGATGCCTTCTTTTGTGCCGTCAGCACGCAGCAGCGCCCTGAGCTCGAAGGCACGGCGTTTGCGGTCGGAGGACGACCGGAAGAACGCGGTGTGGTTGCCTCGTGCAGTTATCCTGCGCGGCGGTATGGGATTCACTCGGCCATGCCGATGGCGCAGGCGGTACGGTTATGCCCGAACTTAGTTATTGTGCCGCCTGACTTTCCTGCGTATCGGGCCGCTTCGCGCGCCGTGATGGAGCGACTGCGGGCGCGAACGCCGCTGGTTGAGCAGCTGAGCATCGACGAAGCGTTTCTGGACGTTTCGGCACTTCCATGCCCGGGGCGGGAAGTGGCAGCCGCGATACAGACCGAGATCAGCGCGGAGCAGGGCTTGTCTTGCTCGCTGGGCGTAGCCACCAACAAGTTGTGCGCCAAGATTGCCACAGATGTGGCCAAAGCGCGCGCACGTTCAGGCCAGATGCCCCAGGCAATTTGGGATGTGCCGCCGGGGGGTGAAGCAGCATTCCTGGCGCCGCTCCCGGTCACCGCGCTGTGGGGCGTGGGACCAAAGACCGCCGAGCGCCTAACAGCCCTGGGCATGCGGACGATCGGCGACATCGCCGCCTGGCCGGAAGACGATCTGATTCGGCGCTTCGGCCAACACGGACGCAGCCTCGCCCGCCATGCTCAGGGTATCGACGAGCGGCCAATCCAAACGACGCGTGTGGCTAAGTCGATCTCACAAGAAGAAACGTTTCACCGTGACCGGGTGAATCGAACGGAGATCTTGCACGTGATCGCGCAACAGGCCCGGGAAGTGAGCGACGCGCTGCAGCGCAAAGGTTTGTCGGGCGTTACGGTCACGCTTAAGGTGCGCTGGTCCGATTTCACCACCCTGACACGCCAGACTACGCTGCCTCAGCCAACCGATACCGCGGGGCAGATCACGGCAGTCGCGAGCAAATTGTTCGACACCGTCTGGGAAGGGCGTCCGGTTCGGCTGATCGGAGTGGGGATGAGTGGCCTGCTTGCTGCGCCCCAGCAACCGACGTTGTGGGAAAGCGAGCAGGTACAAGCCGCTGCCGCCAAACGGCAACAGCTGAACGGAGCATTGGCAGCATTGCGCGCCCGCTTTGGTGGAGACGTGGTCCAACGTGGGAGTGAGCTGCTTGACCTTTAACCGATCAAGCGACCAGGGCTGGCCAACGGCTACACTGCCACATCAAACGGCTGGAGGAAAGCGGGCCACAGCATGCGGAGAGAACTCCACATTCGTCAAGGCGAAAGCGTACTGCTGCGCTCGTCGTACGGTATAATAGCGAGCACATACATGCCAATTAGCTTGCCAGGTACCTCCCCCACCGTGACCCATAAGCTCTGGCCGAGCTTGGTCGTACTCCTACCCGGCAATCCACAAGAAGGGAATCAGTTGTGGGTTTAGTGCGTATTCACCGCCATGTTTTGCTTATCGCCGTGCTGCTCGTCGTTTCCGGTGTTACGCCTCGCCAGGCTACGCGTGCTGCCGGATCGCAGCCCACCAAAGTGTCGTATTGGGGCATGAACCTGTACCTCACCAAGCGCGAGCGGCTAGCGACAGGAGATAACCTGGCGCTGCTGGCAAGCTCAGCGCACCAAGCGGGCGTGCAGTGGACGCGTGAAGAGCTGCCCTGGGATTTGATCGAGCCCCAGAATAATACGTTCCGTCCTGTCTACGATGGCTCGCTTAAGCAGACGGCGGATCAAGGCTTCGGCATCATCGGTATGCTGTTGACCACGCCTGGCTGGGCACGAGATGGAGCGTGCAGCGGCAATTACTGGTGTCCACCCGCCAATGTGCAGGAGTACGCGCAGTTTGCGAGCTGGATGACCGAGCGCTACGACGGCGACGGCGTGCAGGATGCGCCTGGATCGCCCCGCATCGCCGCTTGGGAGATTTGGAACGAGCCGAACGCGGCTGAAACATGGCCGGTGCTGGGGCCGGGAGGCTCGATCAGCCGGCAGCGGTACGGCGAGATGCTGGTTGCGGCGTACAACGCGATCAAGGCTGCGGATCCAAGCGCCGTTGTGTTGACGGGCGGCGTGTATGTGTATGACGGCAGCTACTGCGATCCCAACAATTGCGATGGCTTGAACTTTCTCGGCGGTGTCTTTCAACAGGTGCCGTCCGCTCGTCACGCGTTTGATGTGTTGGCAATCCATCCATATATTCCCACCGAGCGGCCCGACGCGCCGAACATCCCGCGCTTAATCACGGTTGAAGGACGCGTTCGCAACGCTCGCAGCTGGCTGAACGGCAATGGCCGGGGCGACGCGCGATTGTGGATCACGGAGATGGGCTGGTGTACGGCGACCGGCACCTGTCCGGGTGGAGTGCAAGTCAGCGCAGAGCAGCAGGCAAACTACCTGGTGCGCTCACTGGTCGTTGCGCAGCACAATGGCGTGGAACACAGCAGCTGGTTTCAGTTCGAGGATGCCTTCAACGATCCCAACCGTGAGTGGAGCAACGCGGCGATTGTGGGCAACTTCAATGGCTCGGACTATCCCGCTAAGCCGGCCTTTTACGCGTATCGCACGCTGGTTGAACACCTCGGCGGAGCAACGGTCGCTGGAACGGGGCCTGTGCACACCCATGTGTATGATCCGAGCCAGCCCTATACCGGCAGTGGAGGCACGTACGATTACCGCTACACGCGCGGCACAACCACGATTGACGTGCTTTGGCGGCCAACCGATAGCGCGGGTATTGCATTTCCCGTGAATGGCAGGCAGCCGGTAACGCTGATTCAGCGGGGCGGAGCGCGAACGCCACTGGCAGCATCAGGGGGCGTGGTCCAGGTAACGGTATCCGAAAATCCGATCCTGATCGTGCAGGGGGATGTAACGCCGCGTTTGGCGGTCATGCCGAACCCGCTCACCGTGTTGGCCGAGGCAGGCACGACGGCGCCCAGCAGCATCCAGATCAGCAACAGCGGCGCGGGCAGCATGACCTGGTCGGCATCAACGACGACGCCCTGGTTGACGCTCCTGTCTGCCAGCGGCAGCGCGCCGAGCATGCTAAGCCTGCGGATCGATGCGCGCGGGCTGCCGACGGGAACGCATACCGGCGTGGTAACGATTCATGGATCTGACAACGCGGGCACGATTAACGTGCCGGTTCAGCTGACGGTTGTTACCAAGCTCAGGCGGGCGTATCTGCCGCAGGTCCGCCGCTAGGATCGTGTAGGCAGCGGTACGCAGCAGCCGGTACGGCGCGTAGACAAACTGGTGGCCAGCCACGGCCTGTAAGCGCAGTGTGTCCGGCCATGGCCATCGCGGTAGGCCAACACGACGTATTGCTGGACGATTGTGCGGTAGTGTGGACAATGGGGAGTTCGAGGAGGAGCGGCAATGCCCCACCCACTGGTGATGCAATTGCGGTTTACGCGCAGCCAGTTCCGGCGCGGCCTAGCAGGCGTGACTGCAGCGGAAGCACACCAGCCCTTCCTGACCATGAACAGCATCAGCTGGATCGTCGCATCACACACAGTGCTTCCAGTGGCGGTTGCAACTGCTGCACCGCTCATGGGCAGTGCAGCAGTCAGAGTTTAGCGTCGCACAAGTGGCAGATAAAGCTTCCGGCTAAGGCGAGGATCAGGCTGACCACCAACGCTAGCGGCACCCAGCTTCGCGAGGAATACGTCCTCATTCAACGACTTTTGGGGCTGGAATGCGTCCGCTGTCGCGGGGAAGTCCGCCGACTTGGTTAGGCCCGCGATCCAGACGTTCCCGTTGGCGTCGGCGGCGATACCGTAGGGATATTCTTCTTTTTTACCACCCAGGTAGGTGCTGTACACCAGTGCTCCACCTGGACCAATGGCCGTGACGACCGCATCTTCACACAGCCGTTCGCTGCGTGCGTTCATACAGATACCGGTCGCCAGGCTTGGCTGGAACGCATCTTTGATCGGATACTTGGTGCTGTTGGTCGTACCCAGCAGATGGATGACACCAGCGCGGTCCACCGCTACGTCCTTCACCACGTCAGCACTCCAATCTGATGACGAAAAGTAGGTGCTGAAGACGATCTGCTTACCGTCTGGCGTGAACTTCGTCACAAACGACGCCCACGACTTACAGTGACGTCCATTATCTGGCGCGGGCCAATCGGGACAGGCAGGCTGGACCGCGTTCTTGACCGGAAAGTCGGCCGAATCTGTCGTGCCGACGACAGCGATGTTGCCTTGCGCATCCAGTGCAATCCCGTCACCCTGCTCAAAATAGTTGCCGCCGAGAAAGCTGCTGTAGCGCGTCTGAAGATTGGCGTCAAGGATGAGGAGAAAGGCATCTCTGCTGCACGACGCGTCTGAGGCCGCGCTCTCATAGGTGCATTCGGGCTGCAGCGCGTCGTCCGTGACCGGGAAGTTATTGCGGTAGGCCTGCGTTCTGCCTGTAATATAGACACGACCATCGGATCGTACTGCGAGCGCCGTCGCGGTATCGTTCCCGCGCCCGCCGATTGTGACCTCGGCCAACACCTCCTGGCCGTCCGGACTCAGTTTGAGGACGCCGATATCGTCGTTCTCTGTGTCAGCCGCCAGAAAGATATTGCCGGCCTGATCGAGCCCAATATTACGGTGTGCATTAGACCTTATCGTGATTTATGATATAGCCAAATACTGTGACTGGTGAAAGGCACTTCATGCTCCGGTATCACGATGTTGCGCAGAA
>JADDQF010000095.1 GCA_016781505.1 bacterium | reverse complement strand
GAGCAGCCAACCGCGCTCCCGACAGCTGAAACACTGCCACCAACGCCAATTCCGCCAACCCCGGTTCCCCCGACACGCCTGCCTCCTACGCCTGTGCCACCTACGGCGACCAATCCGCCACCTGCTCCCACCATGGGCATCGCAGCAGAGCCAACGCCAGTGGCGGTACCGCCAACAGGATCGCAGACCCTACGCTTGGATGACACCGCTTGGCAGGGCGGGTACGGCGGGCCCGGCAACCCCAAGGTGTACGGTGGCCGAACGGCGACATGGACGTACGGCCAGGGCACCGCATACCAAGCGCTGCGAGCTTCTTTTAGGTTGGCGGTCCAGCCTACGGGCACTGCAACATTAACGATTGAGGGTATGGATTCGGAAGATGCTGCTAAAACGGCGATCAGCATTGAAATCAATGGTACACAAATTTTTCAGGGTGCAAACCCGCTACCGGATGATGATGTGCCGCTTGAGTCCGGCACATGGTCGAGCGCGACATGGACCTTTGACGCCGCACTGCTCCAAACCGGTCAAAACGAAATCGTGATCCGTAATCTGGCGCAGGGCACGGTCGGACGACCGCCGTTCTTTATGCTCGACTACGCTGAATTGACCTATCCGGTTGGATAGCCGACAGCACTGTGCGCCTTGATGGTACGCGGGTATCTATCTCCAACATTTCCGCACCAACCAAAAACGCCGGATACGTCCGGCGTTTTTAGCTGCAGTCGATGGAGGGTTTATGCGTCTTGGTTGTGTGGGCGCTGCCGAGCAGACCAGTCAGCGTAGAGCTGATACGATCCATAGCCCAGAGCTGTGCCCACTACATTCAGCAGCACGTCGTCGATGTCGGCCACCCGCTCCGTAAAACCGAGTTGGAGCAGTTCAACGCCGAGGCTGATGACTGCACCTACCAGCAGTATCCGGATCAGGGAGCGCAGCCTGGCCGCACACAACGGCACAAGCATTCCTAACGGCGCAAAAGCAACCATGTTTCCCGGCACGTTAACCAGGAACACAACGCCGCCTTTCCCCAATTGCTGCATGATCGTCGCAAATGGCATGAGGCGTAAGCGCTGGGGCGGTACGTAGTGCGGAGGTGCCAGCGTCAGCAGCAACAGCAGCAGCACGTAGCCGACAAGCAGCATACCTGCGGCGTGTTCTAACCGATGTGCTTTGATTCGTGCCATTAACCGTTGGTGGGCTGATACAAAATCTGGAACGCGCCACGCTGCGCACCGGTCGTCCGAACCCGGTACCTGAACTCGCCGGCTGCATTGGTTTGCACCGTGCCAACCCGCGCCTGCTCCTCGGCTTGGCCATCCACAACCAGACTAACACTGTTTTGGGTATCCAGAATTTCGACCCGCATCTGGCCGTTCTGATTTTGAGCGAACACCGTCACTTCCAGCGTTTGGTTTGGGAAGTTTGTCGTGACGGTGCGCGTATCATTCCCCTCGGCGCTCACAAAACCGACATACACATTGCCCCCATCGGGCGTGCTGTCCGTCGATTCGACCGCGCCGGAGATAAGAAAACAGCCCGATAAGAAAAACACCAGGCACCCGGCAACACAAGCGGCCAGAATGTTTAATACGGGAGCGCGTCGTCGCGGCTTAGGTTCAGGCTGACCGCTATGCATAGCTTTCGGGCTTGGCATTGGCGTTGTGCGTCTCGGCCTCGGGCACCGCTTCCAGTTGATCCGGCTCGCGGCTGGTGATGCGCAGGTCGGTGTCACATTTGGGACACACAACGATCGAGCCGACGAGCATGGTAAATGATAGCTTGAGCTTTTGCTGACAGACCGGGCAGCTAACCATGTGAAACTCCTTAATCTTCAAACAGTGCGTCCACAAAGGCTTCGGGATCGAAAACGGCGACATCGTCAAGCTTTTCGCCCGTGCCAATATACTTAATCGGCCGCTTGATCTCCTGAACCATCGCAAATGCAACGCCGCCCTTGGCGCTGCTGTCGAGCTTGGTGAGCGCCAAGTGTGTTACATTAGCCGCCTCCATAAAGGCTTTGGCCTGCGAAATGCCATTTTGCCCCGTGGTAGCATCGATCACCAGGAGTACCTCGTGGGGCGCTTCGGGCACGCGCTTGCTGACGATATTTTTGATCTTTTCCAGCTCCTTCATCAGGTTATACTTGGCCTGGAGCCGGCCGGCCGTGTCGATAATCAGAACATCAGCATTGCGCGCGTTGGTCGCTTGCAGGGCGTCAAACGCCACAGCCCCGGGGTCGGCGCCCTGGCCTTGCGCAATCACCGGGACCTGAATCCGCTCCGCCCACGTTTGCAGCTGCTCAACAGCCGCGGCACGAAACGTATCCGCCGCGCCCAGCAGCACATCTTTGCCCATCTCCTGCTTGTAGCGGTTCGCTAGCTTTGCAATTAGCGTGGTCTTGCCCGCGCCATTGACACCAATCACGAGCATCACATACGGCTTGGTCGTCTGCTCAGAGAACTGCGGCTGATCAACCTGGAGTAGCTGAACCAGCTCCCGCTTCAGGAGCGCGCGGGCATCGCTCGCTTTGTAGATATTGTTGCGCTCGACCTCGGTTTGGATCCGCTCGATCACCGTCAGCGTTGTATCCACGCCTACGTCGCCGGCGATCATCAGCTCTTCTAGCTCTTCCCACAGCTCGGGCGTGATCAGCTGATCTACCTTGAACATGTCCGAGATCCGGCCAAACATGCCGGTTGAGCGGGTCTTCTGGACGGCAGCCGTAGTCTTTGCAACCTCGCGCTGGATCTCCTGCTCGGTACGTTCCTGGCCGCCAAACAAACGCCGCAATCCGGATTGCTCGCGGCGCCGAGCTGCTGCGGCTTCCGCCTCTGCGATGCGCTGCGCCTCGACGTCAAGCGCGTCGACGCTGGCAAACAGCCGAGCCTGCGGACGTGGTTGCTCCGCGGTCGGCGCATGCTCCGCGTTTGTTGCTGTATCCTCAATCGGTGGTTGTTCTTCTGGCTGCTCCGTTTTCCGGTCATCGCCACCAAATAATCGTCGAAACATGTATGTCCTCAGGGCTCCAGGTGCAAGGCCTCACAAACAAACGGCCTACTGTTCAAGATGAGCGTTAACTCATGCGGCGTTTCAGAACCGCTGTATCCCACAATGATACCAATAATCGGGACGGGCGGCTGAGTGGACCTCACGTCCTCCTCGTACCTGTCAATTGTCGCCTTGCAGCCACTAACCCCAGCCCAAATCCTCGGTTCCGCCCGCAGCGCCGCGTTTGCCGCTCAGCTCTTCTTCTACCATTTCGTCAACGACCTGCTCCCAATCGTCGCCGGCATCTTCGCCCATCGCTTGGCCCATCTTTTTGGCCCAGCGGGCAATTGACGCCGGATCGTTCTCGTCCAGTCCGCCAAAGGCACTTGGATCAGCTAATGATTCCAGTCGAGCCTCTTCCGACTGCATTACCGCAAAACGCGATACTGCTTTCCGTACCTCGGCACTGCCGCAGCGGGGGCAGTTGATGGCAGCGGAACTATGGAACCCGGCCACGAGCTTTTGGAAGCGGCCATTGCATTGGGAACAGGCATATTCATAAATCGGCATAGCTTTGATCTTCTTGTTTGATAACAACTGTACGCGGCCTGAAAACGGAATTGTGCGCCGCTTTAACGAACTACCCAGCTACGAGCGTAGGCCATCCCGTTCCGCTCCAACGATCTCATACACCAGCGGCGGACTAGGCTGCGGATCTGGTTCGATCTCGAACGCCGCCGTGACACGTTCACGCACCTGCTCGACCTGCTCACCGTGATTCGCATGGATCGTCGCCAGTGGAGCACCGCGCACAACAAATGCCCCGACCTTGTGTTCCAGCACAACGCCAACGCTTGGGTCGATCACGTCGCCTTTGCGCTGCCGACCGCCACCGAGCTCGCTCGCGACCATCCCCAGCTCGAGCGCATCAATCCGGCGGATGTATCCATCACGCTGGGCAAAAGCCGGCTCGACCACGGTTGCCTCGGGCAATAACGCGGGATCGTCGATCGTTCTGAGGTCCCCGCCTTGATGTTCCACAAACGCTCGGAACTTACGCCATGCCGCGCCGCTATCGAGCGCATCCTCCAGCAGTGCGCGGGCTTCCTCGCTCGTTGTCGCTTTGCCTGCTAACAGCACCAGCTGTGTGCCCAGCACCAAACACAGCTCCACAAAATCGGCAGGACCACGTCCATGCAGCGTCGCGATCGCCTCTTTGACTTCCAGCGCATTGCCGATAGCATAGCCGAGTGGCTGCTCCATCGACGTCAGCACAGCGGATACGTGCCGGCCAGCCCGCAGTCCAATCGCTACCATGCGCTGCGCTAGCTCGCGGGCATCCGCGACCGTCTTCATGAACGCGCCGCGGCCAGCTTTCACGTCAAGCACAATGCAGTCCGCTCCCGACGCGAGCTTTTTGCTCATCACGCTGGCGGCGATCAACGGAATGCTTTCAACTGTGCCGGTTACATCGCGGAGTGCATACAGCTGCTTGTCGGCGGGAGCGAGATTTGCACTTTGCCCCGAGATGACGAGCCCAACCTCGCGCACTGCGCGCCGAAATTCCGCGGCGCTGAGGTCAACCCGCAAGCCGGGAATTGCTTCGAGCTTATCCAGTGTGCCGCCGCTGAAGCCCAATCCACGGCCCGACATTTTAGCCACGGAAAGCCCGACGGCGGCGACCAGCGGCCCGAGCACCAGACTTGTTTTGTCCCCAACGCCGCCCGTTGAGTGCTTATCGACGCTGAGCGGCGCGACATCATGCAGATCCAGCATATCGCCGGAGCGCGCCATCGCCAGTGTCAAATCCGTGGTTTCCCGGTCGTCCATGCCGCGAAACAACACGGCCATGGCCCAGGCTGCCATCTGGTAGTCGGGCACTTCGCCGCTGGTGTAGTGCTCGATCAGCCAGGCGATCTCGTCGCTCGATAACGTCAGGCCGTCGCGCTTTTTGATGATCAGCTCAGCTGCACGCATAGTTTTTCAAAAGCAAGCGCCGGAAGCAGCGGCCCAGCCGACTGTGGTTGCAGCGGTCCAGCGCTCCCGGCGTACATCCTCACGATCCGCGCAGTTCGGTGATTGTCCGGGGTAGGCGCGACAGCAGATCGCCCGCCACAGCACCGGCCTCGCCTACATCGCGGCGAACGAGCTCGCCGGCCTGAGCATGCAGAAACACACCCAAGCGCGCCGCATCAAACGGTTCCACGCCCTGCGCAAGCAAGCTGCCGATCACCCCCGCCAACACATCGCCCGTCCCTGCCGTCGCAAGGGCTGGATTGCCACCAGGCCCAATGCTCGCCTTGCCGTCGGGCGCCGCAATCACGGTCTCCGCGCCCTTAAGCACGACGATCTGTTGCCACTCTTGGGCGGCGCGCTGAGCAGCGCCCAAGCGGTCCGCATTGACTTCGCCGGCGTCGTTGAGCCCAAGCAGCCGCGCCATCTCGCCAGGGTGGGGCGTTAGGATCAGCCGATGAGCCGGTACGCGGGTCCACCACTCGTCGAGCTTGGCTAGCAGGTTAAGGCCATCGGCGTCAAGCACCGCGATCGGGAGCACAGCCTCCGCCTCAGCTTTCTCTTCGCCCTCGGTTTCGGCCGGCGTGGGCGCCGCGCTCCCTCGGCGGAACCCGACGCTGCCGCTCGGCTTGCGGGCACGCTCGGCCTGCGTCGTCGTTGCAGCGTGCAAAAAGCCGACGTTGCTTTGCGACTTAACGGTTTCCAGCTTGAACAATCGTTCAAGGAAGGTTTTGGTCTCGTCCTCGCGGCCCAGGCCGGGGCCAACCACCAGTGCATTGTAGCCGTCGATGTTGGACAGCAGCTCCCGGGCTGCATCAGCGCCCAGCACGCCCCAATCTTCTTCCGGCAGGGGCAAAAAGGTCGCTTCATGCAATGAGGCGGCAAGGGCGCCAAAAATGGAACGACCGCACGCGAGCGTTACCAGTCCGGCGCCGGAGCGGAGGGCGCCGCTGGCGGCCAGGAACGCCGCGCCAGGATAGCGGCCCGCGCCCGCCACAACCATCAATTTGCCGAACGTGCCTTTATGCGCATCTGGCGCGCGCTTCGGCAGCAGTCCGCGCAGCCCTTGGGCAGATAATGACTCGGCCATAATCATCTCCTCGAATTCATGTGGTAAGCCAATCGGGACGCACACGACCTCGCCGACGACTTCGGCCCCGGGCGCCATAACATGAGCTCGCTTGAGCACCCCCGTGGCAACTGTGAGATCGGCCCGGAGCGCCCGTCCCATGATTGCGCCCGTGTCGGCATTCGTTCCCGTTGGCACATCCACGGCTACGATCAGCGGTGTTATCTTGGTCCGGCTTTCACGCAGGCGATTGATGGCAGCAACCAGTGCATCCAGCGTGGGCTCGAGCGGTCGGTCAACGCCAATGCCGAGCAGGGCGTCCACCACGACATCCGCCCGCCGACTCGCGCGCTCCAGCGCTGCCTGTTCAACATCTGCGTCGGCCCGTAGCTCAGGAATACCCCGCGTGCGACATTGTCGCCACGGTTCGTCGTCCGGTCGTTCGGCCCGCTTCCAGATGTACAGCGCAACTTTTGCACCTGCATCGTGCAGCTGCCGCGCGATAACCAGGCCATCGCCGCCGTTGTTGCCCGGCCCCACCAGCACCAACACGCGCTTGTCTTGCGGAGAGTCGATGCGCTGCAGCACAATCTGGGCAATGCCCAGGCCCGCTCGTTCCATGAGTTCAGCCCAGCTCGCGCCGCGCTCAACCGCTGCGGCTTCTAACTGCCGCGTTTCTGCCGCGGTGGCAACATAGGTCAAAAGCATCGGCATAAACTCACGCAACGTAATAAACCGCTGATTAGCATTTTACCATAGGGGGCCAGGGTAACTTATCTGCTCGGGTTCCGTGGCTGTGCCTGCCCTGCGCATGGGCACCCAGCCGCGAACGCTGTTGATCAGCCAAATACCGGTTGCCGCATCGAGATCCGCCGGTCGCAGCACTCGCTCGCCGATGCAGCCGCGGGCGATCAATTCAGCCCGAAATGTGCCCGCCAGCAATCCGCTGCCATGCGGCGGTGTCCAGCACTGGCCATCCAGCTCGACCACTACGTTTCCGGTGGTGAATTCGGTCAGCTCCCCAACCTCGTTCCACAGCAGCACCTCGTCGACGGTCGGCTGTGCGACGCGTAGCTCGTCGTACACCGCCCGCTGCGTAGTTTTGTGGAACAAAAAGATATTGGTGCGCTCAACGGGCTTGTGCGCCAGCGCAAAGGTGCTGGACGACGGCTGCCGTGCCGCAAAGGGGTAACATTCCACCCGAATCGTGCCATTTTGAGCTACCAGCAAGCGCACGCGGCGTGTGCTGCCATGGTGTTCTCGGCCTGCTTGATCCAAGGCTGCACGGGCCTGATCTATCGACAGCGGGATAGCGAAATAGTGCGCGCTGGACGCCAAGCGTTCCAAGTGCCGGTCAAGCAGCGCGTAGTCCGTTGCGTGCCATAGCAGGGTTTCAAGCAGCTCGAAGTGGGGCCGTTCGCTGGACAGCAGGGCGGCCTTGGTCTTGACCTCCTCGTACTCGTCGACCGCGGTCGAGTCCCAAGTGATGCCGCCGCCAACACCATACTCGACTATGGCATGGGCGGTGTCGAGCGTAACCGTGCGGATCGCGACGCTGAAGCAGGCTGCCCCACCCGGTTTGACGAGCCCAATCGCCCCGCAGTAGACGCCCCGCGGGGCGTTTTCGAGACCGGCGATCAGCGCCATTGTGCTGGCTTTGGGCACGCCCGTAACGGAGCCGCAGGGAAACAAGGCTGCAAAAATATCTTCAAGCGTCGTATCGGGCTTGGTCTGGGCGGTGATCGTGGAGGTCATCTGCAGCACCGTTGGGTAGCGCTCGACCTCGAAGAGCGCTGGTACGCGCACTGTGCCGACTTCGGCCACACGGCCAAGATCGTTGCGCAGCAGGTCCACGATCATTAAGTTTTCAGCCCGGTTTTTGACCGACCGGCTCAGCCAGCTCGCTTGTGCATCATCTTCTGCGGCAAAGCGGCCGCGTGGCGCCGTGCCCTTCATCGGTCGGGTCAGCAGCCGGTTGCCCTGCCAATCAAAAAACAGTTCGGGCGACGCTGAAAGAATGCGGTAGCGACCGAGGTTCAGATAGGCAGAATACCGGCCTTGCTGGGTGCCGCTAAGGCGGTGGAAGAAGGCGAGGTCGTCTCCGGCAAACGAAGCTCGCAGGCGCAGCGTATAGTTTAGCTGATAGGTACGACCGGCCGCGATCGCGGAGCGAATCAGCCCAATGTTGTGCGCATACGTCTGCTGATTAAGCGTCGGCTCCCATGTTCCAACAGAGTAGCTTTGCAGCGCCGGACGAACATACTCGCGGGGGCCGGCGAAGAGCCCAAACCAGAGCAAGGGCAGCTCAGGCGCTGCGCCCACGCGCAGCGCAGCATCGAAGGCCGGAGCAGCCTCATAGGTGATGTAGCCCGCAGCATAGGAGCCGGCAGCCACCGCCTGCTGCACCTCCCGAAGCGCTGGCCGTACTTCGCACAGCGTGCGCGCTTCGATTATCCGGTGGGGGTTGCTGAACACCATGGGCTGCGGACAGCTACGTTCGTCCGGAAATTCGAATAACAGCCAAGGCAAGCCATCAACCTGTTGCATAGCCACCTATCGTACACGATTCTTCGGTATTTAGGGGGAGTGCTTCGTGATATTATGTATCTGAGCCATCACGTTGGGCGGTCCAACTTTTTCGTTAATCGTGGAACAGAACAAGAAATGATGAAACAATCACGCTTTGCTGCGTATGCTTGGGGCGTCTTGCTTTACAATCTTGGGGTTATCTTGTGGGGCGCCTTTGTGCGTGCTTCGGGCTCCGGAGCTGGTTGCGGCAGTCATTGGCCGCTCTGTAACGGCGACGTCATTCCCAAGGCCGCGTATATCGAGACGCTGATTGAGTTTACCCATCGTTTGACGAGCGGCGTTGCGCTGCTGCTGGTGGTTGGCCTGGCGGTATGGGCGTTTCGGGCTTTTCCAGCCAAGCATCATGTGCGCTTTGGCGCTATCCTCTCGTTGATCTTTATTATTTCCGAAGCACTCGTCGGGGCTGGCCTGGTGCTCTTTGGCTTGGTCGCGGAGAACTCGTCGCGTATGCGCGCCGTGGTTATCTCGATTCATCTCGTCAACACGTTTCTGCTGGTTGCCGGCTTAACGTTAACGGCATGGTGGGCTGCGGGCGGCCCTCCAGTTCAACTGCGCCGAACAGGTTATCCGGCGGTGCTGCTGGCCGTGGCCCTGTTTGCAAGTTTGCTCCTCGGGATCACTGGTGCGATTACCGCGCTTGGCGATACGCTCTTCCCGGTTGGCTCGGTAGCCGAGGGTATCCAGCGCGACTTTGCAACAACGGCGCACTTTCTGGAGCGGCTGCGCATCATTCATCCCGCCCTGGCCGTGGCACTGGGCGTGTACGTTGTGGTTGCGAGCCGGATCGTCAGCCGGATGCGTCCAAGTATGCACACCAAGCGTTTTGCGCATTTGCTGGTCGGCTTGTTTGGGGTCCAGCTGTTGGTCGGCTTGTTGAACGTGCAGTTACTGGCCCCGATCTGGCTGCAGCTGGTTCATCTGCTGTTGGCGGATGGTGTTTGGATCGCCCTTGTGCTGCTGTCGGCAAGCGCCTTGGCCGCGCCCGTGGCGGATCAGCAAGCTGCTCAGTCCTTGCAGGCCGTCCCTCAGCCCAGCAACTAAGTCGCCTACGTCCATCTTTTGTTACCGCAGGTGAGAGCTGTCCGTGTACGAGCCCTTACCTGCGGCAGTGTTCGCGTGTTTAGGAGCGAAGCCGCGTCCACAGCCGGCACAACAGGGTTGGCCGTGGAACATGGGCAATATATTGCTCGGCAGCCTGGGTCAGTGTCAGCTCCACACCTTGAGCACATTGACGATCCCCGTAGGCTAGCACTGCCAAAAACAGCTCGGCCTCGGTCATGCCGCGCTCCCGTTGCATCACGTTGCTGTGTCGAATACGGTTGATAACCGGCAGGTACACCGTGTCGTACCAGTGGGCCGTGGCTTCGTCGGGCGCGACCTCGTATCCGCGCTCGCTGCTCAGCGCTGTGCGGTGGCGGTTGATATGGCCGATCAAATCCAGGTATCCGCCGAGCATGCTCACTTCGATAGTGATCGAACAGCGCACGCGGGCCAGATTGGTCCATTCCAGAAAGTCGCTCTGCTCTTCCAGATGCACCAAATTGCTGGCGGTCAGCTCGGGCCGAACCACGACATCGGTGGCGAGCTTGGTCACATATGCGTCTATCTCGACCTGGCCTTGCCGACGGGCAACGGAAACGCGGTGATTGCCGTCGCGTATAAAGTAGACCGCGCCGAGTTTGTACACCTCGATCGGTGGTAGGTGCCGGCCTGGGAGCGAGGCTAGAATAATGTTCATCCAGCGAGCCTTGGTATGTCCAGTTCGCGGCAAGAAGTGGCGGTCGAACTCCAGGGCACGGCCCTCGCTCCCCACGATCCGGTCCAGGCGCACTGATTGGAGGCCAAGATAATGTTGGCCGCGTACCAAGATCCGGGAGCGCACGGCGTGCAAGGGCAGCAAAGTTCTCGGCTGGCGCTGGAAGATGCTGCTGATAGCTTGCAGGATTGCTTGTGTACGGGCTTTACCGAACTCCTGCTCCGCCCATGGCATCTTGCTGGTATCCGAACTCACAATCTTCTCCTGGAGCTGGTTGAGCGTGCCTACAAGCTACTCTTTTGCGCTCAACGGCTCCATGGGCCAACTACGCGTTCCGTCGTCCGACTTTGGACGTAGGCTATGTTGCGTGCAGGGCGCGGCCAAGCACCGA
>JADDQF010000022.1 GCA_016781505.1 bacterium | reverse complement strand
TTGGTATTGCCGTCAGCTTAGTGTGCTTACGCAGCTCGCTAGCTGATTCGCCTACAGCTGCCCCGGTGTGCTAGTTGGACCAAAAATTGGACACAATCTACCTTTACCTCTTGTGATACGATGGAACAAGTCCCGACCTGCCTGCGTTATTGCTATACATGAAGGGGGTAGGCTAATGGAACGCGAATACTTCGGTGAAGAAGCGCCACCGCCGGTTGCTGAGCAGATCGCCGAGGCGGTGGTACCGAGCGACGAAGCTCGGTTGGAACGGCTACTGCGAGGCGTTGTGCACACGATCTTGGCAACGTATCGGTTGGAGCGTGGAGAGCGGCTGGTGCGCCGTCAGCGCCGCGGGCGGGTAAGCCGGCTCCAAAGCATCTGCCCAAGTAGCACGTCAAACCCGTAGGCACGGAAACGGCAAGATCTTAGGAGGTCTTGCTTTTTTATTTAACCGCATTGCGGGTGCTTGCATTGCTATGGGAAGCGGCTCACGATGCACAGGGATGAGGTGCAGGAGTGCAGGTAGATCAAGCGTGGTGGCGTGTGGTGCTGATGGTGACCGACGAACTTGTGGCTTCCGATGTAGCATACTGCCTGATCGAGGATGCGGCGCTGCTGGCCCAGGGTGTCGATCTGCCGCAGCTGCCGCCTGTGACAATCGCAATTCAGTGGGACGCTTTTGCCGCAGTGCATCAGCGTGCAGTCGCGCAGGGGGCTGGGCCGATCAGGGATGCTGGACGCTCGGCGGCGTTTGACCTGCTTCGTGAGGGAGTTCCGGTACAGCTGGTGTGTTATCGTAACACCGTGGTGGAAGCCGATCCCCAGCGGGTGCTGGTGGAACATGCGGGACACGCGGTGTGGGTCAAGTCGCTGCTGTTTTACCTTCGGCACTGGCCGGTTGAGAACCCTCGCATTCAAGCTATCACCCGGCGATTGCGCACAATCCAGCGGGAGCTGAATCGAACAAACGCGGCGGCGTGGAACCAACAGGCCTATGCCGCCTGGGAGGAGCGGCATGGCCGACCCGCAGAGCTAGCGGCACGGATCAAGGCACAGCCCGCGGCGCGGCTAGCCGCACTCCAACCTTGGCTTGGCGATGTCGTGGGTTGCAAAATTATCAACTTGCTTGGATCCCAGGGTATCAAAGCAGTGGCGCTGGCCCTGCTGGGCGCCGATGTGACCGTGGTAGATATCGCGGATGATAATGCCCGGTATGGCCTGGAGCTAGCGCGGGCGGCCAATGTTACTATCCGCTATATCGTGGCCGATGTGTTGGCTTTGCCCGAGGCTGAGCTGGTAGCTGCGTACGATATAGTTTTGCTAGAACTGGGAATTTTGCACTATTTCGTCGATCTGCAGCCACTCGCCCTTGTGGTGTTGCGCCTGCTCCGAACGGGCGGCCGTTTGGTGTTGCAAGACTTTCACCCGGTCTCGACCAAGCTGATTACCTCCAAGGGCCGCAAGCATAAGGTCACCGGCAACTACTTCGATCAAGCGTTGCACGAGGTCGATGTGGCGTACACCAAGCATCTTGAGCAAGGTAATGGGCCAGGAAGTGCGCGGGTTTGGCAGCGGCGGTGGACGCTCGGCGAGATTGTTACGGCGTTTGCGGCGGTGGGCCTGTGCGTGTGCGAGCTGGCGGAAGAGCCCAATACCAAGCTTGACGATATCGGCCTGCCCAAAACATTTACACTGGTTGCCCGCAAGCCCTAGCAGCTTTGCTCAGCGCCAATGGCTCGAGCCAGATGACGTGTTGTTTCTTGAATCCAACCTTAAGTCGCCCTGGGTGCCAGTTTGCTGCGCCTTGAGCAGCATTTCTTGTACGTAGTGCAGCCGATGCCCTGTGTTGACCACACATGACGGCACGCAGCGTGATAGGCATATGTGCCCAATATTTGGTACACATAGGAGCAGCTCTATATGAGCACATCTTCACAAGAGGATCGTAACCGACCCGTGCTGGCCCTCGTCGCTCACGACGAGAAGAAAGATACACTGACCAACTTTTGTGTTGAGCATCGTCAGGTGTTGGAGCACTGGGAGCTGGTGGGCACAGGCTCCACCGCCAAGCGGATTAGCGATGCTACAAAGCTGCCGGTCCATGCCTATTTGTCTGGCCCCGAAGGTGGCGATGCGCAGATCGCGGCGCGTGTGGCCCTGGGTGAGGTTGGCGCCGTAATTTTTTTGCTTGATCCACTCAGCGCACATCCGCACGACCCCGATATTCAAACACTGCAGCGCGTGTGCAATGTCCATAATGTGCCTATTGCCACCAATCTTGCCGCTGCTGAGCTGATTATTCAACCGAAAACAATCAACGAGCAGGTCGAGTAAACCAGGCTGCCCGCGATCAAGGGAGCATAATCCTTTGGAGCATACGTGCCGGGCCCTTTGCAAAAGCAGCTGGAATGGCTGTTGTTGCGGCAAACATATGCTTACCCCTTGGCGCCGGGCAAGCAAAAGCGCCGCTCGTTGGTGCTTAACCAACGAGCGGCGCTGCCAAGACGGTTAATCAACCGACAAGACAACCATGCTGGCAAACTAGATCAATGGCGGCTGGTTGTCGCTACCCGTGGTCGTTGTGTCCGAGGGCTCTTCTTCGATGACCAGGCGCTGAGTTGTCGCGCCCTGGGCTGGACTTTCCGCCGCAGTCTGCCCTTCCAGGCGATCCACGAGCTTGCGCAGCTGGGTGTTGATCTGTTGGACGCCGCTGACCAATGTTTCTTCGACCTCCCGCACAATCGGCTTTTCGCCAACTTGCTGGATGGCGCGGCGAGCCTTTTGCTCAAGCTCGCTCGTTTCGGGCCGCTGTTGAATCGCGGAAACAGCCCGCTGTACCTGCGTGCCCAGCTCTTGGAATGCCTCGCTGACCTCACGGCGAATCGTTTGGCCTGGGCCGGCAACGAAAGCCCGGAAGGTGTTTTCGAGCTGCTGGCCTAGCTGTTGCAGCTCCGCGGTGAGTGCGGATCGTTCTTCGTCGGCGGGCTGGGCCTTGCCTGCTTCGGCGTCTTCGGGATTGGGTAGATGGGACATACATGCCTCCTGCCGCAGGTCGTTGCCCTAGCGGCGCTAACGTCGTTTCCGGTGCGGCAGTTGTCCGTGCCATGCGCAGCGGCAACTGCCGTTCACACGCTTTGGACGGCGCAGCGTCGAGCGATGTTGCACCCATTACAGGCTGGATTGCGGCGTGAGGAGGTGATGCGTAACCCCTCACCTGAAACGGCAGCATGATGAGCAGGGGAGTTGGGATCGGAACGCAACAAGGCAAATGGCTCGTGATTAACACGCCACCCCGTGCAGCATGCTGCACGGGGTGGCGCGATTGCTAGCGGCTTGAGCGTTGTGGAGCGGGGCCGCGTCGTGCTGGCGGACCGCCATGGGGCCGGCTATTCGGGTCTTGCTGTCGAAAGCGACCCTGTCCGCCTCGATCTGGAGCACCCGGACCACGGCCTTGCCGCGTCCCGGCTGGTCGCGCTGTCTCGTTTGCCGGCAGCGCGGGCGGGGTGTAGTCGAAGCCCGCAATGGTGCGGCGCTCGATCTTGGCGCCAAGGGCGCGCTCGATGTCGCGGATCGTAGCAGCATCCTCGCTTGTTACCAACGTTACGGCATCGCCGTCGCGCTCGGCCCGCCCAGTGCGGCCAATGCGGTGGATATAGGTGTCCGCCGTATCAGGAATATCGTAGTTGACGACGTGCGAGATCGTGGCAATGTCGAGGCCACGCGCCGCGATATCGGTCGCCACCAGGATTTGGAACTCGCGCGAACGAAAGCCGTCCAGCGCCGCTTGCCGCTGATTTTGCGACTTGTTTGAGTGCAGCGCGGTGGTGGTGTAGCCTGCTCGCTCGATCTGCTCCGCTAAGCGATTGGCGCGATGCTTGGTGCGCGTAAAGATCAACACCGAGTTGGCGTCGGTCTGGCCGAGCAGCTTGAGCAGCAAGGGTGTTTTTAGCTGCTGCGGTACCGGGTAGAGCGCGTGCGCGACGGTTTTGGCCGGCACGCCTAAGCCAACATCGATCCGCTCCGGCTGCCGCATGTTGCGGACGGCAAGCTGTGACAGCTCCGGCGCAAATGTCGCCGAAAACAGCATCGTTTGGCGCGTGCGCGGCAGGAACGACAAGATGCGCGTGACGGCCGGCAAAAAGCCCATGTCGAGCATCCGGTCGGCTTCGTCCAGCACCAGAAACTCCACACCGTCGAGCCGGGCGTTGCCCCGTTCGATATGGTCCAGCAGCCGGCCAGGACAGGCCACAATAATCTCGACCCCGCTGCGTAGCGCCCGCTCTTGTGGCTGCATACCAACGCCACCATACACGGTAGCGGCCCGAATATTTGTGAACTGCGCAAGCTGGCGAATCGTGGTCAAAATCTGCTCGGCAAGCTCACGGGTCGGCGTAATAACGAGCGCACGGGTGCTCCGCGACTGCGCCGGCTTTGTCAGCAGATGGTGCAAAATCGGCAGCACAAACGCTGCGGTCTTGCCCGTACCTGTTTGGGCGGTCCCGATGATGTCGCGGCTTGCCAAACCAGCTGGAATTGTTTGCGCTTGAATCGGCGTTGGCGTTGCGTAGCCAGCCGTTTGAATTGCCCGCTGCAACCGTGCATCGAGCTTGAAATCATTGAACTGCATGTTTGTCCTCGTCCGCCCCAGCCGACGTCAATGTAGTGTGCAATGTCCAGCGTGGCTGGGGACAGCGGAATGCCGGTTCGGGCTTGCTGTACGCCAAGGACATGTTGTCGGTTTACTCTCCATTACAGAACCACGCCAAAGTGGCTCCGACACACGATCTGGCAGCTTTCGTAGCCTCAATGCTCGATAGCTGCGGTTGTGGTGTAATCTATTGTCGGTGGTTCGGGGTGCAAACGTACGGATGCGCGGCGCACGCAGGAAAGATCCGAGGCGACCTGAATAACCGAAACAAATGACAACGTGGATATTATACCATGCGGAAGCCGGACGTGCCGGCAACCAGCCGGGCGTGAAAAGTTTGCCGGCGTGAGCAGGTGGTGCGCCACGGTGCAGTGGCGCACCGACAGCAATCGGTCGTTACGATGCCCAAAAAGCGCGCTGCCCAACCAGGTTCACAGTTGGCCCGCGCCGGCTGGTTCGGTTGCAAGCGTTCATGGCGCCACCAGTGGCGCCAGGCCGTAAGCGTGTCGAGGTTTAGACAGCTGGGAGACGTTGCGGCGGGGACCGAAAGCTGCCGCAAGCGGTGGTGAAATCCGCTATCCTGTTTCGACATCTCCGGCGCTGACCGCCGACGAAGGAGGATCTGCATTCTGGAGTGGCAGGTAAATCTTGAACGTGCTGCCCTGGTTTTCCACGCTTTCGACGCTGACTGTGCCGCCGTGCTGAGCAACAATTTCCTTGACGACGTATAAGCCGATGCCCAGGCCCGGCGCTTGGCTAGCGGCAGACTCGACTCGATAAAAGCGGTCAAACAGACGCGGGAGCGCGTGCGGGGGAATACCGATACCTTGGTCCTGCACCATGATTAACAGCGTATTGTCGCACTGCGTTGCGGTGACGCAGATCACCGTGTCGGCATGGCTATATTTGACCGCGTTGCCGATCACATTGCGCACCACCTGCTCCAGTCGCAGCGCATCGCCTATGATGCTCATGCGTTGTTCGGGCACCTGCACAACCAGGTGGTGTTGGTCACCGGTGAGCTGCAGCGAAAGGCGCACCTCTTCCGTAACGCGCCGCACAAGCGCGGCCGCGTCCAGCGGTTGGCGCGCCAGCTGCAGTCGCCCTGTTTCCAGCCGCGACACATCGAGCAGGGCGTCGAGCATTGCGCCTAGCCGCTCCGCTTGCTCCTGAATCAGCCGTATGCTGCGCGCATCGCGCTCTCCCAGACTGCCTTCACGTGCGGTCCGCCGCTGCAGGAGCGCAGTTTGTCCGGCCAGGGCCGTAAGCGGATTTTTGAGCTCATGGGCGGCAATGCTGAGCAAGGCTTCTCGCTCGCGCACGGCAGCTTGCGCTGTGCGATACAGGCGCGCATTGTCCACTGCTTGTGCGGCGCGATTGGCCAGGTTCTCGGCTAAGGCCAGGTCGGCGTGGTCATATTTGCGCTGCGGATCGACGATCACAAGCCAGATGGCGCCGATCGCTCGGCCGCGCACCAGCATCGGGACAATGATGACCGAGCGAGGATCAAGCGCTTGGATATGCCGCAGATGTGCGTCACTGACCGCTACACTGCGGATCGACTGCTCGGTTACAACGGGAATGAGCGCGGGCTGGGCCGTATCCAACACTCGCAGCAGCGGGCTATGGGCGCGAGCTTGCGGCAGGTACAGGTGTGATTCCTGTATCAACTGTTGCTTGGCTGGGTCACGGTGGACGGCAGCTACGCGATTGATCTGTCCGTCGTCCTCTACGATATCGATCAAACAGTAATCGGCGACGCGCGGCACAGCCAGCTCGGCGACCGTTTGGAGCGTGGCCTCGTACTCCAACGAGGCCGACAAGGTGGCGCTTGCCTCGGCTAAAAAGCTCAAAGCCTCCTCTGCGCGCTTCCGGGCATCGATCTCCGTTGCCGTGCCGAGCCAGCCGCTGATGTCGCCCGCAGGGTTACGCAGCGGGACGACCTCGGCCATATGCCAATAGTAGGAGCCGTCGCGGTGTTTGAAGCGGGCCTCAAACTCATAGGCGGCGCCAGCTTCAATCGCCGCGGCGTGTTGCTGTGTCACCGCTGCCTGATCTTCCGGATGAACCGATTGCAGCCAGCCACCGTCGACCATCTCGGCCTCAGAGCGACCGGTGTACTCATACACATGCTGATTAAAGAAGGCGATGCGCCCGTCAATCCGGTTCAGCCACATCATCTGGGGTACGCTGTCGACCAGTACGCGATACCGCTCTTCACTCGCACGCAGCTCCCGCTCGATCTGCTTGCGTAGGTTGATATCCTCAATAATGGAAACGAAATACGCTGGCTGGCCAGCTCCATCCCGCACGATCGAAACGGAGAGATTAATCCATACCACTTCGCCGTCTTTACGCACATACCGTTTTTCCATGGTGTAGTTGTTGTGCGTACCGGCCAATAACTGGCTGACATAAGCGAGGTCGGTCTCGAGATCGTCGGGATGGGTGATATCTTGAAAGGTGCGTGCCAGCAGCTCCTCCTCGGTATAGCCCACGATTGCGCATAGCTTTTGATTGACCAGCAACCAGCGCCCCTGCAGGTCTACCTGTGAAATCCCTACGGCAGCCTGGTCAAAAATCGCGCGAAAGCGCTGCTCGCTTTCTTGCAGTGCGCGTTCAATATCGGAAAGAGGGGGCTTGGCCACGACGCAATCCTTCTTAACTCCGGGGAGGCCACGAACCATTGTACCTTAAGGCTGCAACAAAGCTAGTCTTCACTGCAGCCACATGCGCCTTTGCCCTGTGGCAAAGGCACATACGGCTCTGGTATCATGGTTATGCTTAAGTGCTCCGATCAACAGGTACGCCATGTTATATGATCAACTGATTGCGGGTGAGCTTGGTATCCGGCCCGACCAGGCCAGCGCCACGATCGCGCTGTTGGATGCCGGGAACACCATTCCGTTTATCGCGCGCTATCGCAAGGAACGCACCGCCGGGTTGGACGAAGAGCAGCTGCGGCAGATCAGCGGCGCTTTGGATAATCTACGCGCACTAGACGAGCGCCGCGCGGCGATTTTGGCGGCAATCGAGAGCCAGGGCAAGCTCACGCCCGAGCTGCGTGAACATCTGCTGGCCGCTACCACCCGTACGGCGCTGGAGGACCTGTATCAGCCCTTCAAAACCAAGCGCCGGACCCGGGCCAGCGTCGCGCGGGAGCGAGGCCTAGCGCCACTGGCTGCCCTGATTTTGGAGCAGTCGCGGCCCAATCGCGCGCTGGATGCGATCGTGCAGCCTTTTGTTTCAGCCGACGTACCAACTGTGGCGGATGCTTGGGCTGGCGCGCGCGACATTGTGGCCGAAATGATCAGCGATCACCCCGAGGTGCGCCAGCAAACGCGGGCCAAGGCGTTGCAATGGGCGAGCGTGCAGTGCGACAAGCTTGAGGCGGCGGATGATCCGCGCCAGGTGTTCCAAACTTACTACGATTTTGCTGGTCGCGTGGATCGGCTGAAGCCCTACCAGGTGCTTGCAATCAACCGCGGCGAGGCCGAAAAGGTGCTGCGGGTGCGGGTTGTGGTGCCGGAGCGTGATTGGCAGTCTGCGATTGGGCTTACGTTCCGCCCGGATCGGCGCTCGCCCTTTGCCGAGCATTTGGCGCTGGCGATAAGGGATGCGGCCGAGCGGCTGCTGCTGCCGGCCATCGAGCGGGATGTGCGCCGTGCGTTGACCGAACGTGCCGAAACCCATGCCAGCGGCGTGTTTGCCGCCAATTTGCGGGCCCTGCTGCTCCAGCCGCCGCTGGCAGGCCAGACCATCCTGGGCATCGATCCGGGCTTTCGCTCCGGCTGCAAGGTGGCTATCGTCGATCCAACGGCTAAGGTACTGGCAACCGCCACGATCTATCCGCATCCGCCGCAGGGCCAGCGTAGTCAAGCGCTGCGCAGTCTTGGCGAGCTCGTGCGGCAGCACGGTGTAACATTGATTGCGATCGGCAATGGCACGGCGTCACGGGAAACCGAACAGCTTGTGGCCGAGCTGCTGCGGTCGCACAGCAGCGTCAAGTACCTGATGGTGAGCGAAGCGGGCGCGAGCGTGTATAGCGCCAGCCCATTGGCTCGCGTGGAACTCCCCGAGCTGGATGTAAGTATGCGTGGCGCGGTATCGATTGCGCGGCGCGTGCAAGATCCCTTGGCCGAGCTGGTCAAGATCGATCCGCAGGCGATCGGCGTGGGCTTGTATCAGCATGATGTTGATCAGAGCGCCCTGGCGTCGGCATTAACAACGGTTGTGGAAAGTGTTGTGAATCATGTGGGGGTGGATGTTAACACTGCGTCGCCGGCCCTGTTGACGTATGTTGCGGGGATCGGCCCGAAGTTAGCCGAACGCGTCGTGGCGCACCGGGACGCCCATGGGCCGTTCCGTAACCGCCGCGCGCTGCGGGGAGTGGCGGGGCTGGGACCAAAGGCGTTTGAGCAGGCGGCCGGCTTTCTCCGCATTCGCGATGGCGACACGCCGCTGGATGCCACGGCGATCCATCCCGAAAGCTACGCGATTGCGGAGGCGGTGCTGCGACAGGCCGGCGTTCGTGACGATTGGCCACTTGCCGAGCGACAGGCGGCCCTAACCGCCTTGCAACGGAATCAATCCCTGGAACGGCTAGCGGCTGCACTGGGAACCGGAGTGCCCACGCTGACGGATATTTTTGAGCAGCTGCTGCGTCCCGGCCGTGATCCCCGCGCCGATCTTCCTGCGCCCATCCTGCGCAGTGACGTGCTGGCATTGTCCGACCTGCGGCCGGGCTTGCGTTTGATGGGTACGGTTCGGAACGTGGTGGACTTCGGCGCGTTTGTGGATATCGGCGTCAAGCATGATGGTCTGCTCCATCGCAGCCTGCTCCCGCCCGGCAGCGTGCTCAACGTCGGCGATGTGCTGGAGGTGGAAGTGCGCACCGTGGAAGCCGAACGCGGCCGAATTGGATTGGGCTGGCCTGGCTAATGACCTACCTATGTGTAAATGCTGACTTTCGGTTGCACTTAGCCGACTCTCACTGCGTACAGCCCAACTGATCGATGCTCGTTCGTGCAGGTTCTAGAACGATACCGAACGAGTTCCCAGCCAACTCTCAAGCTCTGTTCTGACACTCCGCAGCTGGACTAGCGCTGACGGTGGCAAAGCGTACCGGGGGTAGCGGTAGGACAAGGACTGCTCAACCATCGAGTTGACTCTTGATGACCCGATCCAAACCACTGCTCGGATTACCCCCGGTAACTGGGACCTCCTGCTGCTCATTATTCAGCCAAGTGCATACACCGAACGAGATCAGTGGTGGGCACCCGGTGCGATTAGCTGGTCTGCGAGCGTCAATACTCCTTCGGCTGCCGCAGAATCGGTGACGAGTGTGTCGAGGTAGCCACCACGAAGGGCCCCGAGTATGGCTTCAACCTTGGTCGCTGTACAGGCAACACCAATAACATTCGGGATGGCTTTCAGCTCATCGAGTGTAATTGCAATCACACGGTCGTCAAGATCGGAGGTTACTTTATGGCCAAACCTATCGAAATGACGCCCACAAATGTCACCAACGACCCCGTCTGCCCTGAAGGCGTCTAATTCTTCTGGCGTAAGGACATTTGCGCCGACTAGTCCTGAAACAACGGGGGACAAAGCTCCAATCCCGACAAGCGCAATCTCGGCCTGACGAGCAAGCGTTAACGTTAAAGCAAGGTTGGTTTGCTCCAGCAGCGCCCGGGCAACCACCGCGGAGTCGACAATATTAGGTGCATACAGGTATCGAACGCGGTTGGTGAGACGCCGTGCGGTTTGGTCCACGAGTGCGGGTCCATCGAAGGCCGGGTTGAGCTGACTGCCCGCACCCATTAGCTGCACGACCTCGACATCAAAACGCCGGGAAGGTGTAAATGCGTTCACGGTCGCATGAACGGCACGGCCCAATGAAATGCCCAGCAATTGCACGTTTTCCAAAGTTTGATCGAGTACCCGTGCGGCAAGCTTAGCTGCGCGGGTAAGTGTTAAGTCGTCGTTGCCAGGGACACATTCGACAACTGCTGCTTCGCGCAGCCCAAACCGCTTGCAAAGCTCCTGCTCCAGATGCATAACGCGCCGAAGCGGATGGTGGATGAAGATTTCCACGATACCGCGCTCACGAGCTTCCTTCAACATGCGGGATATATTTGAGCGAGACAGATCGAACTCGATAGCAATCTCCTGCTGGCTTTTCCCTAAGTCATAATAGAGCGTAGCAACCTGAGCAAGTAGTTCATCTCGGCGCTCCATCACGTATGCCTTTCACAAACATCTCCTTAGGGGTAAGATCAAG
>JADDQF010000087.1 GCA_016781505.1 bacterium | reverse complement strand
TACCTGATCGACACGGGCATTCCCACGCTGCAAAAATATGCCCTGACGATCTACGCCGCCTGGCCCCTGCTCAGCCCTGAGCTCCAGGCTTACACCATCGCTCGGCCCCGTAGCCGCGTTGGGGATTGGAGCCGGCTCGCCGTCGAGCTCACGCTCCTGACCTCACTGGTTGTAGCGGCCGTCGGCCTGTGGCGTTGGAGCAGGCCGCTACGGTTAATTGAGCGCTGGGCTGGCCGCTGGCGTACCTGGCTGCTCGGGATGGTCGTCTTGGGGCTGGGAACACTGGCGTTCTATGCCTACCTGATCCGCCCCGGCATCATCTCGGCCGATGTGTTGCTGCATCCGCTGCGGCCCGCTAACTGGTTGCGGCTTCAAGGATACATTGGCGCACCAATCGAGGTGCCGTTCGACCTGTATCCCGACAAACCGGTCATCGCCGTGGCCCTGGCCAACATGGTGCGACTCGGCTGGTATCTGTCACCTCTCGGGGTGCTCCTCGGCGTGAGTGGAGGGCTGCTGCTCTGGTGCCGGCTCGACCGGCGAACGTGGCTCTTGCTGCTGATCGCCACCTTGTACGCCGTCTTTTGGATTGTGTCGCTCCAGGGCACGCAGGAGCAGACCTATATCTATATCTTGCGGCGATATGTGCCGGTGGTCTATCCCGCCTTCGCCCTCGGCATGGCCTACGCTCTGGCCGAGCTCAAAGGTCGTAGTGGTGAGTCCGCTTCGCGGCTACGGTCGCTTCGCATTGGAGTCAGCGGGCTGCTGGCCGCCAGCCTCGTGCTCTTTTTTGTCGTCACCGGCCGGACAGTTTACGCGCACGTCGAGTACGCCGGAGCGCTGGCACAAGTCGAGTCGATCAGCGCCCAGTTCGGCGTCGACGATATCGTGCTGGTCCGTGGTGGAGGACCCAGCTACACGGAGGTGCGCGACACATCGGATTTAGTTGTGGCGCCGCTGACCTACGTGTACGGTCGCAATGCCCTCCCGATCAAGGGTCGTATCCCGGGGAAATATCCTGAGGCCTTTGCCGATCAGGTGACGCGCTGGCGAACTGAAGGGCGTAAAGTCTTTTTGTTGCTGGGAGCGAGTGGCGGGGATCTTTTGTTCCCCGGCTACACGCCGCGTAAGGTCGGCACCTGGACCCTCCGCCTGAGCGAGTTTCAGCAGCTGAGATATCAAAAGCCCAAGCTCTCGTACATCAACGAGGTCCCGTTCACACTCTATGAGCTGCTGCCGTCCGCCGGAGTGAGCCCGCACGCAAGCTTCACCTACGATGATACCTACGCGCAGGTTACCGGGTTTTATCGCAGTGAGTCGGTGGAGCCAGACGGATTACGTGCGGCGTGGACGAATGGCGCTGGCGTGCTACGCCTGCCTGCCTCATTGCAGGGCCAGACCTTGACGCTGGAGGTGGCGGGCGGGAAGCGGCCCGCCGTCCTCGGCGCGGCACAGCTCTGCGTCGATAGCGCTGCCGAACCCGGCTCGTATCCCGAGGGTGGCGTGGCGGAGCTGCCGTGGCGTGAGCTCCGCTGTCTGCCCCTCCCTGAGCAGGCGACCCAGGTCTCGTTGCGCCTGCCAAAGATACAGGCCAACACCGCCCTCCTGCTGAGGTTACGTTCCCAGCCCTGGGTGCCCGCCGATGTGAGCGTGCCGGGGGAGCTCGGATCCGCCGACAGACGCGCGCTTGGCATCCGCTTTATCAGTGCCAGCGGTGCGGGGCATTAGCCCTGCAAAGGCGGATATCAGCTAGCCGGAAGGTCCATTGAGGTTCTGATCTGGTATAATCTGCACGCCATGACAACCACCACACTTGCACCCGCCGCCGATCACCACTCATCCGGTGCTGGCGGCGTCAAATTGTTTGGACGCTATCTTCGGCTAGGCCCGGACATGCTGGCGCTGTTCGGGCTGTTCGTCGCGGCACTCTTGGGGCTGATGGCAGGCTACGCCGGTGCCGACAATGTGGCGGTGGGTATCGCAGACAATGATCGCGCCATTCGTGTGCGACAGCATCTGCAGGCATTTCATGCACCTGAAGCAGATCCCAACCAAGCGGCAGCTGCCTACCGTTGGACCAAAGCGCGCAGTGTGATTAATCTTCCTGGCCTTGGGCGGGGTCTGTGGGAAACACAGCTTAGCCTTGGCAGTCCCGTGCCGGCGGAAGAGCCCAAGCAAGTCCTCCTCACAGAAGGAAGCTCTGCCTGGCGGGTACAGCTCCAGCCCCAGCAACGTCAGTATCATCTGCTCACGCCGTCGACCGGCGATCTACGTCTAAGCATTGATGCCCCGGTAGCGCAGTACGGCAATGATGTACGGCAGCTTGGAGTTGTGTTCCGCGGAGCGGAATTGGTGCCGATCACGGCCTCGGCCTTCCCGCCGGCGCCCATGTTGTTCCATATCGCGGGGGCGCTCATCCTCGTATTTATCACGCTGCGGCTGATCGGGCTCGCAACGCTGCCAACACTGCTCGCAGCGCTCGGCGCTGTCATGCTCCTGAGCTACGGTATTGCTGTAGGTCGTGCGCCGATGGGGCTGTACAGTGTACGGCTGCTGGCTGTTGCACTGCTTGGCCTGCTCCTAATGTTATCCTTGCAGTGGCTGCTGCCCCGCTTGCTCCAGTGGAGTGGCGGCGATATCAGTCAACGCGCCCTGGTGGGACTGTTGCTGATAACGTATGCTGGCTACCTCGTCCGGGCCTGTGGGCTGCTTTGGCCATATTTCCTGGCGGTCGACATCGAATGGCACATGGAGAAGACACGCCGCGTTTTGAACGGCCGCATCCTTGAGCTCTGGGACGCAAACAGTCCATTCCACCAATCGGTAATGCCCACGGAGGAATGGGGTGAGAACAAACCGCTGATCCCGTACTCGCCGTTCTATCACATCTTTTCAACGATCTGGGCGCCCTTGCCTTGGCCGCTCGAGCTGTCCGCTAATATCTTCAGCGCTGTGATTGATGCTCTGCGTGCGCCGATGGTCTTTTTCATGGTCCGTCGGTTCCGTTTCAGCGAGCGCGCCGGTCTGATCGCGGCCTTGACGTACACCATTATTCCAGCATCGCTCTTGATGCACGCCTGGGGCAATACGCCAACTACCAACGGCATGTGGTGGTCGCTGCTTTCCCTGGTAGTCTTGGTCGGGATCTGGGAAAACTATCAACAGCAGAGCTCACGCAGCCGCTGGGCGTTGGCCGTGCTTACGCTCGTGCTCACGGCCACTATGCTCTTTTACGCCGTTACCGCTGTCTTCGCGGGCTTGCTGTTTCTCGGGATCATCGCCTGGCTGAGCTTAACGGGTTGCAAGCGCCAGGCCTGGCCACTTCTGGCAAGCCTGACCGTCGCGGTTGTGCTGAGCACTGCGGTTTTCTATTGGCAGTTTGTGCCCGGTATCGTTGAACGCACCTTGCCTAAACTCTTCGGGGCAGTCGGAAGCTCGATTAATGACACCGGCAAGCAGCCGGATGTCCTGCCAAGCACCTGGGGCGAAGTGGGTACCGACTATGCGTTCCTGCTTGATATTTACGGCATGTATTTGCCGTTGGGCCTTGGCCTGGCCGGATGGTGGCTCGGCGTGCGGAAGTTCGGTTGGGGGTCGTTGTTCAGCATGGTGATGACTCTATGGCTGCTGATTGCGATTCTGTTCTGGTTTATCGGGTTGAAGATCGTGATGGTTGATAAGCAGCTCTTTTGGCTGATGCCGTGGATGGGCATTGGGACGGGCATCGCCGTCGACCGCATGCTCCAGAACCGCTCCCTCGCACGCTGGGCGGTGCCCCTCTTGGTTGTTGGCGCGGTCTACACCTTTAGTGATGCGCTCTATCTGTGGAGCTTCCGGCTGCAGCATAATCAAAACTTCACGAGCTGGTTGCAACTGCTGCGCCAATCATTGTAATTCGCAGCGCGACATTCGCGTTGTGTGTCTCAGCTGTTCCTCCTTGCCGCGATACGGGTAGGCCTGCTGGCACGCAGCGTATGGGGTGAATTTTGCAGGGCGTGACACCATCGACGCAGAACGAAGCCGTGAGCAAGCAGCTGGAGGCGGCGATTGATCCGTGGCTGCAGCATATGCGCTGGCGGACCGACTTCAGCCAGTGGCGCGAGCGTCGGCTTAACCAGGAGCGCTACCAGGCTGAGCGTCTCCACCAGGTGGAGCGGGTCGCGGGTCCACTCCATCACCGGGTCATCCTTGATCTCGGCGCCGGCATGGGCGGATTTGCGGTAGCCGCGGCGCTCCGCGGCGCGACGGTGGCCGCCTGCGAGTTCAACCGTGGGTACTGCTTGATCATCAAGCTGCGTGCGGAGCGTAACGATATTCACCTGCCCGTCTACAACGCGGTGGGCGAGGCCCTGCCATTTGCCGCTGCCAGCTTCGATACGATCGTCAGCTGGGACGTGATCGAGCACGTTCGCTCGCCGCAGGAAATGTTGAGCGAGCTTAATCGGGTTCTGGTACCGGGTGGCGCGGCGCTGGTAACCGCGATCAACCGCTGGGCCTGGAAAGATCCCCATTACCATATGCGCGGTCTTAACTGGCTGCCGCGGCCATGGGCCGAAAGGATTATTCTGCGGCGGGGGCGCTCGAAGCTAGGCGCTGCCTTTCAGGATATGCAGCGCTTGAGCGAGATGCACTATTTCACCTATCCTGCTTTTGTCCGGCTCGCCCGCCGCCACGGCTTTCGCGTCCACGATCTCAAGGAGGCCGAGCTGCGCCGGGGGACCTTGCATAGTCCCAAGCCCACCCGTCGGTTTATCCGCGCCATCCTGCGCGCCCTCCGTCTGGAACGGCCTGCCTACCGCCTCCAGCGTCACTGGTACGTCGGCATGTTCGAGCTTGCGCTGGTAAAGGAGTGCTAATTGTCTGGCCGAGCGACCAGCCAGCGCTCGCTGAGTGAGCGGGTTGCCGGCGCGATCTTCTGGAATACGGTTGCGTTTCCAGTCAAAGCGGCCATCAAGTTCATGGCCGGGTTGGTCGTGCTTTGGACGCTCACGCGGGCCGAGTATGGGCTGTTTCAAGCTGCGATTGGCTCGCTTGTAGCCGTCATTTGGACCTACACCGGCCTTGGAATCAGCGCGTCAATCCTGAAGTTTGTACCCGAGGTTATGGAACGGCAGGGGCGCGTCGGTGTCGGGCGCTTCCTGCGGCAGCTCTTTACGCTGCGGCTTGCTCTGCTCTTGAGTGTGGTCGCGCTGCTCAATGTCTTCAGCGACAGCGTGATCAACTTGCTGCATCTTGGCCCACTTGGGCTCTGGCTATTGCGCGCTGGCAGCGCAATCGTCCTGATTCGGGCGGTTACCGACACCTGTTATCGCGTCCTGACCGCCTACTTTCGACAAAAGACAACCAACACGCTTGATATTATCTCGGCACTCGTGCAGCCGTTGCTGATCGTGGTGCTGGTTCCAGGCGCGAACGGGGGTTGGGGCTTCGGGTTCGGTGTACAGGGCGCCATAGCTGCGCTGCTGATCGGCTCAACAATTGACCTGCTCCTGGCCCTATACAGCGTTCGCCGTGCACTCAACCAGCTGCCCCATCTGAAAACCCAGAGCTGGCCCCTGCAGCGGCTCTGGCAGCGCTTCGCGGCGAGTGCGTTCATGAACTACATCATGGACCTGAGCATCAACATCACCTCGCCCGACTTCGTCGCACTCGTTCTGTTGTGGTACGCTCGTCCCGAAGCATTGGCCGATCTTGAGGCGAGCTGGAACCAGGTCATGATCCTGCTGACGTACCTGGTCATGCCGCTTAGTGGCATCTACGTACCTATGTTTAGCGAGATCTTTGCCAAGCGCGAGGATGCTAAGCTCAAGCCGGCCTACGCAACCCTTACCCGCGCCCTGCTGCTAGCGACAGTTCCGGCCGGGATCGGTTTTATCACGCTTGCACCGCAAGTTTTTGAGCTGCTCCACCTGGCTGACAAATATCCGTATGCCGTGACATCGGCGCAGGTGCTGACACTGTTTATGTTTGCTGAATCGATCGTGGTTGTGCCGCATGTTATTTTGATGGTTTATGAACGGTATCGGATTGTCCTTGCTTCTCGGCTGCTCGCGGTTTGTAGTGCTCCACTCATCGCCTGGGTTGTGATCGGTGCATCGCCCGTTGCCGCAGCCTTAATCATTGGCTGCCTACGCTTCGGCAGCCGGGCGGTACTCACACCCTATGCTTGCCGCCACTTTGGACTACGCTTTCCTTGGCGCTTTGCTTTGCGCCTGCTGCTCCCATCACTCGTCTTCGCCGTCGTGCTCATGCTGCTCGAACCCTGGCTGCCGGTTCGCTCCGCTCTCCCGGTCTGGCGCAATGTAAGTGACCTTTGCGCGCTGGTGGTCATCGGATTGAGTATCTTTTTGATTGGCTTTAAGACAATGGGCGGCCTTGACGACGCCGACCGCAAGCGCCTGGCGACAATGCGCATTCCTTTCCGCAGTCTTGTGTTGCGGCATTTATAAAGTCCGGTCCCATGCGCTTAGGGAAAGAACGCAGCCGCCGGCACTGCCAAATATTAAATTCCGCTTGTTCGGTCGGGCGTTACCGTGAATGGGTCTCCCGGAAGGATTGTGTCGGGAAACCATTGGGTTGACAATCAGTGACAATCAAGTAGAATGCACTCGTCTTCAAACGAAACAGGCTGCGCATTACGGCACTCGCCAAACCATACTCCAATGCTACTTCGTAGCCTGCCGCGAGCTCTCTAAATTATGCGAATTCTTTACGTCATCCCGCGCTACGCGCAGGACTTGATGGGTAACCAGATTCATACTGAGGTCATCCAATGCTGGCAAGCGAAGGGCGTTGAGGTTGAAGTTGTCGCCTTTGCCGCAGGTCAACGCGAGCCAAGCGCAGAAATCGTGGCCGGGATCGTGGTTCATCGGTTGCCCCTCAATCGTAACATCGCGGAGAAGGGAGCGAATCGGTTAGTAGGCAGCGTTGTTCATTATCCCTATTTCCTTGGTGCGTACCAGCAGTATCGAACCTTTCTCCGTAGCCATCCACGCTTCGATCTGGTACATATGGAGACAGCATTCCCGCTGGCCGCGATGGCGACATTTGTTCCACGCGCTGAGCATCCGCCCATGGCGGTCACGCTTCCCGGCGCGGATGTGATGGCTGAGCCGGCCTATGATTACGGCTTCGGTCGCTACGCGATGGTACGCCAGCTCCTGCACAAGGTGTGGCGGCAGGCCGCTCTGCTTCGTGCCGACTCACGCCGTATTCTGCAGCTCGCGATCCGCCTGGGCTGCCCCCCAAACAAAGTCGTCGCTATTCCGTACAACATCACAGACGGCGATTTTCCGCCAGCCGATGCACAGCTGGATACCTTTCGGGCAGCATGCCGCCTACAGATCACCGCACGTCATGGACTGCCGGCAGCTGCACCGATTGTTCTGAGCTTGTCGCGTCTCCACCCGTTTAAAGGCGTAGAGTACCTGGTACGGGCCGTGCCCGCGGTGCTCAAGGCCGCGCCTGAGACCCAGTTTCTGATCGCCGGGCCCAGCCGCACTACCCCCCGTTTCGGCGATTATGGTGCGTATCTAAAGCAGCTTGCGGCGCAGCAGGGCGTGACTGAACATGTTCACCTGATTGGCTCGGTTGCCCACGACGAAGTCCGGACCTATATGGCCGCGTCCGATGCTGTTGTGGTGCCATCCGTCGTCGAGGCGCTCAACCGTGTCGCGATCGAGGCCGCGGCGGTAGCTACGCCGCCAGTTGTGACATATACCACTGGCATCACGGATTATATGCTGGAGCATGGCTGTGGCCTGGTGATTGAGCCCCGGTCGGCGGCATCGATCGCGGCCGCCCTACGTATCCTGCTGACCAACCCTTTGCGCGCCCAGCAGTTGGGGCAAAATGGTCCCGCAATGGCTGCGACCTTCCGGTCACAGGCTATTGCCGAGGAGCTGCTCGCCGCCTATCAGGCGGTGGTATCCGCCTCCCCGTAGCGTGATAGTTGATCTCCTGAATCACAGTACCGATCCATCGCATATTCTTCGAAAGGTCCTCACCATGTCCAAATCACGGATGTTTACCGCCTGTCTGCTGCTTGCCCTATCGGTCTTTAGCCTTGCTTGGAGCACGTCATCCGCAGCCCCAGCCGACCAAGTTGCACTGGCTACCACGCTTGGACCCAATGAAAACGTGTCGCAAACCGGTGAAATGTCCGAAGCACCTCAAGTTGCGGTCTTCGGAGACTCTGTCCGAGCGATCTGGGGTGAACGGTCCTTCAATGCAGTAGCTGTGAGCGAGAAAACCGTCGGCGGCAGCTGGCAGCCGCTGAAATACTTCGAAGAAAATACCTTCACCAAGACCCAGTTCGCCGACATCGCGGTGGCCGGTGATGGGACGACCCATATTGTTTATGCGGCTGAAAGTTCGATCTATCACCGCAGCAAGCCCAACGGCAGCACGACCTGGTCCGGTCGTAACCTGGTTGCCACCGACGCGTTCCCGAATCCGGTACGGATGGCGGCCGCGCCTGACGGCTCTGTGTGGGTCGTTTGGCGGGATGCAGATGGCACGGCACTGCGGTACCGACGCTCTACCAATGGTGGGCTTAACTGGTCCGGTGGCGATGTCGCCGCTCAGTCGGGCAATATGTTTGCACCGGATATTGCGGTGGGACCGGATAACCAACCACACGTCGTTTGGTATCTACGCAACGTTAACCCGAATGGTGGAGTCCGCTACGCCGACTGGAATGGCTCGGGTTGGACTGTTGGGAGCACAGGTAGTGGCTATGGTGCCGACCCTGTTATCACAGTGGACAGCAACAATGTCCAGCATATAGCCTATCGCCAGCAAAGTGGTAGTGATTGGATTATTCGACACGCAAGCCGAGCGGCTGGTCAGGCGTGGAGTGCTCATGAAAATGTGCGGACAACGCCGGGTGATGCTGGCTATGCGCCGGGGCTGGCCGTCGACCGGCGGGGTGGCGTCCATATTAGCTGGTCCGAGTTCAACGCTGGCGGGGGCCGTGATGTTTGGTATAGCTCGAAGGCGGCGGCGATGCAGGCCTTTAGCGCCCCGCTAAACATCTCCGAGAACGGCGGCGGCTGGAATACCCGCAGCGCGATTGCGATTACCGAGTCTGGATCGGCGACATTGGCGCACGTCATTTACCAACGGGGCGTGCGGGGTCAAGACTTCGATGAGATTTACTCCCGCACCGTCCGCTCGGAAGACTGCAGTTCCGGCAGTGGGCAACCCTCGACACCTTCGTCGTTGCGGTTCAAGCTTTTCTTGCCGTTGATCCACAAGGGGTGCTAAGCAGCCGCGGGCTGAACTGGCACTCCGTTGCTCCGACCAGCCAGTGGAGCCGATGGCATAAGGGCTAGCGCTCCTCTGGTATCATAACTGCTCCCCATAGGCACCCGCTCTCCGGTTATATCCACCTGGAGCGGGTGCCTGCTTGTTAATCTCGCTTCCCGCCGCAGTGCTCAACGGCCTTTACCTCCGGCCGGTCTCGTCCCGCTCGATCCCAGTGCATTCCCCGTGGGCTTGCGCAAGCTCCCAGGAACAATACCTCCAGTACTAGCGCAACGTGCCTGAATTGCTCCTGTCACGCTGTACTCCACGATCTAGCTGCTCCCAAACGCAGCTGGTAAGGTTACACGACGACCGTATCTGGACTAGCTCACGCACAGGTAGCGCTTCTATCTGTATTGCGCTTTGAGGAGACCCTGCATGTCCCATCGACGACGTTGCTTGTGCTATATGGTGCTCATGCTTGTTACCCTGACATCTCTTGGGCGATTGTCGCTGGCGGCAACCGCGGGAGCGCCCGAAAACATTTCGAATTCCCCCCAGCATTCTGAAGCGCCCCAGGCAGCTGCTGCCGGGTCGACATTGCATGTTGTTTGGGGAGAGCGCGAAACGGCGACGATCGCAACAAGTCAAAAGGCAAACGGTGGAACCTGGCCCGCTGCCACGTTGCTCAATACGGGCACGAAAACCGCACAGCAGTGGGCCGACACCGTAGTTACCTCGGACGGCACGAGCCATATCGTCTATGCCGTCGGAGATGCAATCTATCATCGTAGCAAGCCCAAGGATGTTACAAGCTGGTCTGAGGCACACTTGATCGCCAGCGATAGCTTTCCAAATCCAACGCGGATGGCCGCGGCCCCTGATGGTACGCTGTGGGTGGTGTGGCGTGATGGAAATGGCACAGCCATCCGCTACCGCCGCTCCGCTAATGCCGGTATAAGCTGGTCTGGCGGCGATGTTTTTGCCGAGGCGGGCAACATGTTCGCGCCCGATATTGCTGTAGGCAGTGACAATATTCCGCACATCGTATGGTATCTGCGGAGCGGCACGGAAAACAGAAATAGCGCGCGCTACGCCGATTGGACCGGAGCAAGTTGGAACGTCGGCAGCATCGGTGGGCCTGGGGGCTATGTTGCGGATCCCGTTATCACGGTGGATAGCAAGAATGCGCAGCATGTGGCCTATCGCCGACAGAACGGCAGCAATTGGACTATTCAGCACATCACCCGCGTTCCCGGACAGTCCTGGGCTAATCAGACAGATGTACGCACAATGAGTGGCGATGCAGCATACGCTCCCGGCCTGGCTGTTGATCGGCAGGGTGGCGTCCATATGACGTGGTCCGAGCTCAATGCCGGCGGTGGCCGCGATGTCTGGTATAGCTTGAAGCAGGCAGGGCAGTCCTTCGCTACCCCGGCAAATGTTTCGGAGAACAGCGGCGGCTGGAATAGCCGCAGCACAGTGGTCGTCACAGACGATGCATCTGGCACAGCGGCGCACATCTTTTATCAACGTGGCCTGCGCGGCCAGGACGTCGATGAAATCTACTATCGACGATTCGTGAATGCCGCTCCGGTTCCACCGCTAACCGGCAGTCTGACGATCAACGGCGGCGCAACGGTGACCAACAACCGGCAGGTAAATGTGAGCATTTCCAATACGTCGGCCACCGGGGTGCCAACCAGCTACAGTCTTGCCGATGGTCG
>JADDQF010000121.1:2248-11204 GCA_016781505.1 bacterium | reverse complement strand
AGGTTGGAGGTTCGAGCCCTCTCGGGGTCGCCAATATAGACAGCCCTGAACGATATGTTCAGGGCTTTTGCGTGCCTGCTGCTACCAGCGTCGTGGAGGAACATGGCATGTCGGCTTTGCCGCGCATCGTGGTCAGCTGTACGTTGATCATCCTGGTTGTGCTTGTTAGTGAGCGCAGCAAAACATTGGCCGGCATTTTATCGACGGCGCCGATCAACGTTCCGATCATTTTGTGGATTTTGTGGGGCCAGAGCAGCGGCGACCACATCGCACTGCAGGTAGTGACGCGCTCGATGCTGTACGGGATTTTGTCGACAGGGCTCTTTATCGCCGTCTGCTGGTTTGGATTTAGCCGCCGCTGGTCGCTGCCGCACATCTTCGTGGTGGGCTACCTCCTTTGGGCAGCGACCGTCTTTGGCCCGGCGCTGGTGCGGCGGCTATGGGAGCGTTCATAGCGCGGCTAGGCCGGGCGGGAGCTTAGCTCATCCAGCAGGTACACCTCTGGCCGACGGTCACGCAAGACCGGCAAGAAATTGCGGACCTCGTCGATCAGGGACAGGTCCACGGTCGCAAACAGCAGCTCGGCGGTATCACCGCCCTCAACCAGCACGTTGCCGCGTGGGTCGATCACCGCCGAGCGGCCGCCGAATGCATTGGCTCGGTCCGCGCCCACACGGTTGCAGGCAATCACAAAGCACTGGTTTTCGATCGCCCGCGCCTTCAGCAGCACGCGCCAATGCTCGATCCGGGGCACAGGCCACTCCGACGGCAGCAGCATGAGGCCGGCTCCAGCGAGCGCGTAGCGGCGAAAGAGCTCGGGGAAGCGCAGATCATAGCAGATCGCTAAGCTACCCGGACCCCACGGCAAGTCAAGCAGGGGCGCGGCTTCGCCCGGCCCCAGGTACTGGTCTTCGTCCATCAAGCCGATCAGATGCACTTTGCGATACACTCCGCGCAGAGAACCGTCGGCATCGTAAATCGTCGCCGTGTTGTACGCGCGCTGCGTTTCGGCGTCCCACTCCAGCAGCGAGCCACAGATCGCCAGCTTGTGATGCCGCGCCAGCGCAGCAACCGCAGCAAATAGACCCGTATTGAGCTCGTCGGCGAGCTCGCCCGCACGCTCAAGCATATAGCCGCTGCCCCACAGCTCGGGCAGCAGCAGCAGATCTGCTTTGCCGGCCGCCTCCGTCGCCAAGGTCTGGACCGTCCGCAGGTTGGCTTCGGCATCGCCGAGCACAATATCCATCTGTCCGATTGCGACTCGCAGTTCCATAGCTTTTTTCCTTGCCTAATGCACCCCTGTCATGCGCTCCCACACCAGCCGCGACACTTCGGCAATTGTGTGCCTCCCTGCCGCTGCGTCCTGCAGCTCGACCGCCAGCACGGCCACAAGGTATGGCCCATTCGCAGCAAAGATAATGCCGGCATCGTGCTCAACACCCGGCAGATCCCCAACTTTGTGAGCGATGAACGTTCCCGGCGGCAAGCCGGCTTCGAGCTTGCCTGTGCCGACCGCTTGCCGGAGCATGGCCAGCAGATCGGCGTAGCGCGGCTGCAGGAGCGCTAGCAACAACACACACATGTCGGCGGCGGTTGTCAGATTATCTCGGCCGGCATGGAGCGCGTCGAAATCCATAAACTTGCGCTGCAGCCGCGTTTGCAGGCGGCGCGCCACAAGCCAGTGATTCACAGCCTCAAAGCCAATCCGCTCGATCAGCAGATTGGCGGCCGTGTTATCGCTTTCCCGCAGCGCATGGCCGATGAGCTCCCGCACTGTCCGCACCGTGCCAGGGGGAGCGCCATCGAACGACCCCTCGCCCGCAACACGGTCGCCTTCGCGCAGCGTTACCGGCTCGTCCAGCCGGTGGGGCAGTGTGTCATAGATTGCCAGCGCAAGTGGCACCTTGATCAAGCTTGCGGCTGATCGTACAACCTTTCCTGCATAGTCATAGATCGGCACGCCCGTGGCCGTGCCCACACACACACTGTATCTACCCGGCGCTTGATCAAGCAGCGTGGTCAGCGCAGTCCAATCACTCACAACGGCAGCTCAGGGTCGGCCGCGCCGATCAGCTCAATCGCCCGCCGGCCAAGCACACGCACATCTTCGGCAACCTCGGGCGCAGCCAGCTCCTCTGCTGTGTACCAGCGCCAAGCATGCACTTCCCGCGGCGCATGCATCACGTCACCGCCGATCACCCGCGCCGCGTAGATCAGGTCGATATGCTCATGGTCAGGCCCGATCCGTTCAAGCAGGATGCACATGGGCTGCGCGAGTCGGCGTACCGGCCCTAGCGGCGCGCCGGCATCCAGCAGCGCTACCCTGAGACCGGTCTCCTCCGCTACCTCGCGCAGGGCGGCAACATCCGGCAGCTCATCGGGATCAATATGACCGCCCGGCGGCAGCCATTTGTCGAGCTTGCGATGATGGAGCAGCAACGTTTTGTTGTCGTGAACCACAAAGGTTGTCGCCGCCCAGTCGCGGGTTATAGCCATGCCTTCCAGTCCTTTGCCGCCGGCTGTATTGACGAAACGCCACGAGTTAGCTCATACTGCGTAGCATACATCAACATGCCCGATTGTAGCGCAGCGGGAAAGGCCAACGCAAACACACTGACGCACGGATAGCGGTCCACAGCCGGATCCGGAGTTGGCTGGCGCACTGGAACACAGCATGGCATTGAACCAAGCTCAGCAGGCGGCGGCGCGGGCCAGCGTACGGGAGCCGCTTAAGATCATTGCGGGCGCAGGTGTCGGCAAGACCGAAACGCTCGCGGCGCGCTATGTCGAGATCGTTCGGGGCGGCCTTCCGCCCGAGCGGATTGTGCTGCTGACGTTCACCGAGGACGCGGCGGCCGAAATGCGCGCCCGCGTGATGCTGCGGCTGCGTGATTCGGAGGTGCTGCTTCCGCCCCACGCGCTGCTGCAGCCTTGGATCGCAACGTTTCATGGCTTTGCCATGCGGCTGCTGCGCGAGCATGGCTTCGAGGTTGGGCTGCCGCCAACGCCGCGGCTGCTCAACGACGACGAGCAGCAAGAGCTTTGGCAAACGATCCGGGCCGCGGTCGAGGCCGCAGCCGAGCTTCCCGGCGGGTATACACCCCTCGATCACACAACCTATCGCTGGGACACCGATGAAGCTTGGCACAAAGTGATGAGCGTGCTGGCAGCCCTGCGCCGCGGCGGCGGAACACCGCGGGAGCTGGCACCCCATCCACAGCTGGCAGCGCAGCAAACGACGACCTTTGCCGCGCACCGAGCGCAGCTTGTGCCGCTGATCGAGCACTGCTTCGGCTGCTACACGGCGCAGCTCCACAGCCGGGGTGTGCTCGATTATGACGAATTGCTCCAAGCGGCGCTGCGCCTGCTGCAAGTCCAGCCAACTCTGCTCGACCGCTTTGACGTGGTGATGGTTGACGAGTTTCAAGACACCAACCGGCCCCAGCTGGAGTTGTTGCAGCAGCTCCAGCCGACACTGCAGCAAACAACAGTGGTCGGCGACCCCCGCCAGGCGATCTATGGCTGGAACTCGGCCCGCGCCGAAAGCATCTACGAGTTCCCGTTTCGCGCCAACGACGGCAAGCGCGGCGCGACACAGGATTTGACCGAAAATTACCGCTCCCATCCCGCGATTGTGCAGCTTGCGAACTGGGCGCTCCGCGGCAGTGAACTCGGCGCGCTCCCGCCACTCGTACCCGCCCAAGAACGGCAACGAGACCGATCTGCCGCGCTTGAGAACGAGCCCGTCGTTTCGCTGCATCTGCTGCCAACGATTGCAGACGAGGCGGCGCTGATCGCGGCGGAGATCGTGAAGCTGCACCAACGCGGCCTAGACTACAACCAGCAAGCGGTGCTGCTGCGCTCACGCACTCAATTGCCGACGCTCACCGAAACCCTGCGGCAGGCGGGCGTGCCGTACACGATCAACGGCGGCACTGGGTTTTACCTCCATTGGGCTGTCCGGCTAACAGCATCCTTGCTGCGGCTTGTGGCTGATCCGACCGCTGCCGCCGCGTGGGCCCATATTCTAGAAAGCCCACTGCTTGGTTTGCCGCCCACCAGCATCAGGATGACCGGCGATGCGGCTAGCCCAAGCCAGCCCCGCTCCTTCACGCGGTGGCTCGACGATCCAGAGGCGGTACCGCTGACACTTCCTGGCCGAGCTGAAGTCGTGGCTCGTCTGTCGGCGTTCAGGGCATTCTTTGATGAGGCGCGGGTCCGCTGGAATTTGCATCAGCCAGCTGAATACCTCCAATGGTTGTGGCAGGCGAGTGGTATGGAGGCGCTCGCGCTGGCGGACGCCGACGCTCGTAGCCAGCTCGTCCTCCGTCAGCTGCAGCGTGACGCCGACGACTACGGCACTACCCATCCAACCGAAGGCATTGCGGGCTTCGGCGCGCTGCTCCAGCAGCATGTGCAAACTCAGCCCCGGGTTGCCCTGCCGACCATGCCGACCAGGGCGGCGGTCGAAATTGCAACCGTGCACCAGGCCAAAGGCCGCGAATGGCCGGTTGTGTTTGTTTACCACACAGCGCTGCCCAGCCTCCGGGCGGGACAGGTCGAGCGGGTGCTGTGGGACGAGCAGTGGGGCCTGGTGATCAGTGAGGACAGCACCGCCAAGGCCGGCAACAGGGATCCGCTCCAGCAGCTGCGCGCCGACTTCCGCCGCCGCAACCGCAACGAGGAGCGCTCGATCTGGTATGTCGCCCTGACGCGCGCGCAGGAACGGCTTTACCTGCTCCACAGTGGCTGTACATTGGAAAATGGCCATTTCGCGGATGCGCGAGACAAGCTGCAGCGAGTTGCGAGTGGTACGCCGCTCACCAAGCACGACGAGGCCGTCCATTTCTTCCACGAGCTGTGGCACCACGTCCAATCCGCGGCAGGAGCGGACGGCGAGATCGTGTGCGTGCCGTTGGGCGCGGAACCAGATATTTAGCACGGCATTGACGCAGGTGTGCTGGATCAGCGGCTTGCCGAAACTATGTTCAATGAGGAGGATTAACGGATGCAGCTCTTGTTGCATATTACCACGTCAGGGGAGTGGGAAGCTGCCCAGGCCACCGGCATCTACCGTCCTCCCTCGCTCGACAGTGAGGGCTTTATCCACTGCTCGCTAACTCATCAGGTCGTGGCGGTGGCCAACGCCCAGTACCGCGGACGGAACGATCTGCTGCTGCTGTGCATCAACGAGCGCGTCGTCCACGCACCCGTCGTCTTCGAGGCACTCGGAGCGCCCAAGCCCTTTCCGCATATTTACGGGCCACTCAATGTGGAAGCAGTCATCAAGGTTGTGCCTTGGAAGCCCAAAGCCGATGGCACATTCACCCTGCCGACCGAGCTTCCTGATCTATAATGGCAGCGGAGTTCGTGCATAGGAGGGAGCTTGTGAAGCAGACTATTCGCGATATTGATTGGCAGGGCAAGCGGGCGCTGGTCCGCGTCGACTTCAACGTGCCGCTCGACGACCAGCAGCAGATTACGGACGATACCCGCATTACCGCCGCAGTTCCAACGATTCAATACCTGCTCGATCACGGGGCAAGCGTCGTGCTGATGTCGCACCTGGGCCGGCCCAAAAACAAGGTCGTCGACAAACTCCGGCTCGATCCGGTCGCGCGGCGGCTCGGCGAGGTCCTGGGTCGCGAAGTCAGGAAAGTTAACGAGATTACGGACGCCGAGGCCGAGCAGGCAGCGCAAAGCCTGCAGCCAGGCCAGGTACTGCTGCTTGAAAATACGCGCTTCGATGCCCGCGAGGAGGCCAACGACGACACCATGGCCCAGGAGCTGGCCAAGCTCGGCGATGTGTACGTCAACGACGCGTTTGGCGCCGCGCACCGCGCCCATGCTTCCACCGAAGGCGTGGCCCGGCATCTACCGGCCGTCTCCGGCTTCCTGATGGAAAAAGAGCTGGAATATATCGGCGGTGCGGTCGAAAATCCGCAGCGGCCATTTGTGGCTATTCTGGGCGGCGCGAAGATCAAAGACAAGATTCCGGTGATCGAGAACCTGCTGCCCAAGGTCGACAAGCTGATCATCGGCGGCGGCATGGCCTACACCTTTTACAAGGCGCAGGGCTATGAGATCGGCCAAAGCCTGCTCGACGAAGCGTCGCTGGATTTTTGCAAGCGGGTGCTGGGAGATGCCCAGGGCAAGCTTGAGCTGCCGGTCGACTGCGTGGTCGCCAAAGAGTTCAGCAACGACGCCGAGCGCAAAACCGTCAAAATTTCGGAAATTCCCGCGGATTACCAGGGGCTGGATATCGGGCCAGAGACCGTCGCGCGCTTTTCCCAAATTATTCAATCCGCGAAAACGGTGGTCTGGAACGGGCCGATGGGCGTCTTCGAAATGCCCAACTTTGCCACAGGTACTCGCGCCATTGCGGAAGCGTTAGCCCGCGCGACGGAAGCCGGTGCGACAACCATTATTGGCGGCGGTGATAGCGTCGCGGCCGTGGAGCAGATGGGCCTGGCCGACAGGATGGCGCATATCTCGACCGGTGGCGGCGCGTCGTTGGAGCTGCTGGAAGGCAAGGAATTGCCGGGCGTGGCGGCACTCAACGACAAATAATCATGGGGCAAGCAGCAAAGCACCGCGCATCGGGATCGATGCCCCGCTGCGCGGTGCTTTACTTACATTTGAAACGGCCCGTTGGGCTCGACGACTTTGACGTTCACGTTTTCGACGAACTCGTTCAGCCGCTTTTGCAGCTGCGACCAATCCCGACTTTGCAGCAGACCCAGCGCATCCGCACGGTTCGGCATCAATCCCGAGACTACCATCTCAGGACCGCCGCCGAGCACCGTGTACCAGACATCGTTGATCTGCAGCCCCAGCGCACCTAGAGTGGGGCTAAGCTCCCCCACCGCGAACTCGATATATTCCTGCTCTTTGCCGTCCTGGATATCCCAGGTCATAATCACTTTGACCATACCGTGTATTCTAACACGGACCAGACCCAGGACGAGTTTTTCATTCACAACAGTGCTGTCCACAACTTTAGCTTCGACCAATGGAGAAAGGTGCGTATGCCTGACGTTCGCTTTGACACATACTACCGGTATGCCGAGCTCACCCACATTATCCAAAGCTTCGCCGCCGAGCATCCCAACCTGGTGCATGTCGCCAGCATCGGGCAGAGCTACGAGGGCCGCGATATCTGGCTGGTGACCGTGACCAATTTTGCGACCGGGGACGATCAAGATAAGCCGGCGCTGTGGATCGACGGAAACATTCATGCCAGTGAGGTTTCCCCGTCTAGCGCATGCTTGTATTTCCTTAACAAGCTGGTGACAGAGTACGGCACGCAGCCGGAGATCACCCGCTGCCTGGATAGCCGCGTCTTTTACATCTGCCCCCGGATTAACCCCGACGGGGCGGAGTGGGCGCTCGCCGACCAACCCAAGATTATTCGCTCCAGCACGCGGCCCTATCCCTACGACGAAGACCCAATCTCGGGGCTGCTTACCGAAGACATCGACGGTGATGGACGCATGTTGGCGATGCGGATTGCAGATCCCCATGGTCCCTGGAAAATTTCAGACGCCGATCCGCGCTTGTTAGTGCGCCGCGACCCCACCGAAACCGGCGGACAGTACTACCGGGTGCTGCCCGAAGGTCGGATCGAGGATTTCGACGGGGTGGCGATCACCATTCCGCGCAAAAAGGAAGGGCTTGACCTCAATCGCAACTTTCCGTCCGGCTGGCGGCAGGAAGGCGAGCAGGTTGGGGCAGGACCATATCCGGCCTCGGAGCCGGAAGTGCAGGCCATCGTGCGCTTCATCGCCCAGCATCGCAACATTACCGGTGGGATCACCTTTCACACTTACAGCGGCGTGCTGCTGCGGCCCTACAGCGACAAAAACGACGAGACCTTTCCGGCTGAGGATCTGTGGACCTACCAAAAGATCGGCGATAAAGGCACCGCGCTCACCGGTTACCCGGCCATCTCGGTCTACCATGAGTTTCGCTATCACCCCAAGGAAGTTATCACCGGCGCATTCGACGACTGGCTCTACGAGCACCTGGGCCTGTTTACTTGGACAGTGGAAATTTGGAGCCCGCAGCGTCAAGCCGGTATTGAGGAGTACAAATATATCGACTGGTACCGCGAGCACCCTGTGGAAGATGACCTCAAGCTGCTCAAATGGAGCGATGAGGTGTTGGGCGGCCAAGGCTACGTCGATTGGTATCCGTTTGAACATCCGCAGCTGGGTCCGGTGGAACTTGGCGGCTGGAACGCCCTGCTGGCTTGGCGCAATCCACCCCGCGAGTTCCTGGAGCGCGAGCTGGCCTTGTTTCCTGACTGGCTGGTCTGGCACCTGTTGATCTCGCCGCGCCTTGAGCTTTACGAGGCAAGCGCCACGCCGCTTGGGGCCGAGACCTATCGCATCCGGCTGGTTGTACATAACACCGGCTGGCTACCCAGCTATGTCACCAAAAAGGCATTGGAAAAAAAGGTCGTGCGTGGGCTGGTGTGTGAGATCGAGCTACCGGATGGCGCCACGCTGGCCAGTGGAAAGCGGCGCGAAGAGCTCGGTCAGCTGGAAGGCCGCGCCTACAAGGGCTCGTCGCCCGCTGGTTGGGCCATCGGCGATCCCACCGACGACCGCATCAAGGTCGAGTGGACGGTTTACGCGCCCGAAGGCGGTGTTGTCCGCTTGCTTGCACGGCATGAGCGCGCCGGAGTTGTCCGCGCCGAGTTGACGTTGGAGCAGCCGACGCACAATTAAGGGCAGCATCCACTGGTGTTTATCCGCGAACTTGAGCATTCGGGAGAACCCAAGGAGCGTCGATCATGATCACTTTTTCGCCTGGCGGCAGCCCAACGCCCTTTTGGAAACGATTTGCGCCGCTGTTTGGCGTCGGGTTGCTAGGCATAGCTGCCAGCGTGCCGTTGATCTCACGCGTGGTAACAAGCGCGGTTGAACGGACGCCAGCCGCGCCACCCATACCG
>JADDQF010000121.1:0-2107 GCA_016781505.1 bacterium | reverse complement strand
AACTCCCGAACTATCCCCATGTGTATATTGACCCCACCGCAAGGAGGCAGTGTGGCACAAGCAACAGCTGATGATGTTATGACGCAGCGTCCGGGGCCGCAGGCGCAGGAGATCGTGCGGCGTGATACACAGGTTTTGGCACCAGTCTCTGGACGTGTATATCCGTTTGTGATCGACCACGGCCGTGGCTGCGAGGTCTGGGACGTCGATGGCAACCGTTATCTCGACTTTAATGCCGGGATCGCCGTGGTGGCAACCGGCCACTCACATCCGCGGGTGGTCCAGGCCGTGCAAGCGCAGGTGGCCAAATTTATTCACATGGCCGGCACCGACTTTTACAATGAGGCGCAGGTCAAGCTCGGCGAGAAGCTGATCGCGACGATGCCCGCCGACCACGATTGGCGCGTCTTTTTGGGCAACTCGGGCACGGAGGCGGTTGAGGCATCGATCAAGCTGGCACGCTATGCCACAGGCCGCCAAGGGATTATTGCGTTCTTCGGCGCGTTTCACGGCCGCTCCTACGGCTCGCTCTCGCTGACGGCCTCCAAGCCGCGCCAACGCGCCGGCTACTTTCCGCTGCTCCCCGGCGTTTCGCACGCCTATTATCCCAATCCGTACCGCCCGCCGCTCGGCAGCGACCCGGCCAACGTTGTCGACACCTGCCTTGAGTATATCGAGCGGACCTTGTTTGAAACAGTGCTGCCGCCGGGAGAAGTTGCCGCGATTGTCGCCGAAACAATCCAGGGCGAAGGCGGCTACGTCGTGCCGCCGGCGGACTGGTTTCCGCGGCTGCGGGCGCTCTGTGACAAGTACGGCATTCTGCTGATCCTCGATGAGGTGCAATCCGGCGTCGGCCGCACCGGCAAGATGTGGGCCTTTGAACACTTCGGGATCCTGCCCGATATCGTGGCCAGCGCCAAAGGCCTCGGCTCAGGCATGCCCATCGGCGCGTGCATTGCTCGCAAAGAGCTTACAGATAATTGGCTGCCCGGCGCGCACGGCAACACCTACGGCGGCAATGCGCTGGCAGCGGTTGCCGCCTATGAAACGCTGGTCCTGGTCCAAGCAGAGCTTATGGACAATGCCCGTGAGGTTGGGACATACTTGCAACAGCGCCTGCAAGCAATTGCGGACCGCACCACCAACATTGGCATGGTGCGTGGCAAAGGCCTGATGATTGGGGTCGAGTTTGTGCAGGACAAGACCGGCAAAGCGCCCGATCATGACGGCGCCGAAAACGTGATGGTCGAGGCGTTCCGGCGCGGCCTGCTGTTGCTGACCTGCGGCAAATCCACGATCCGCTTCTGCCCGCCCCTGGTACTGACGAAAGCGCAGGTCGACGAGGGACTAGCCATCTTCGAGGAAACGATCCAGGCGGTGTACGACCACTAGCCAACAGCCACTTAAGCAGTCAAGACGCGCCCGCCGTTTGGCGGGCGCGTCGGTGTTTAGGCCAGCGGTGGTAGATGTAGGCGGGTATCCTCGGAATTGCGGTTAAAATACGGCGGAATGTGGGTCAGCTTAGCCCACCCAACCGACTGGCATTCTTTTCCGCATGAACGGCAGTGCGACGTTAGGAAGGGCCGTGCAAGGCCGCGCCGACTCGCTGCAGCATTGTTTCCAGCGAAAACGGTTTTTCGAGTACCGCACAGCCCAATTTTTTCAGTTCGGGTGTTGCCGGATCCAGCATAATCGGATTGCCGGAATACGCAATAACCGGAAGCGCTGCGAAGGCCGGAATAGCTCGAAGCTTTTCAATAATGGACAAGCCCGACCAAGGCCCCAGCTCCAAGTCGATCACCAGCAGGGCCGGCGTGTTGTTTTGTACCAGATCGAGCGTATCGTTGCCATAGCGGGATGTGACAACCTGGTAGCCCTGACGCGCAAACAGATGTTGCATCACCTGCAGCAGTACGGCGTTATCATCTACGACGACAATGGTCGAAGCGGGCATGAAGCAGCTCCCAGCGTGCGATAAAACAAGGGCGGATGGGGCAACAAATTGGTTGACGAGACGAGTATAGGTGCCCAACCTTACCACCAACCTTACGGATGTGCAAACTACTGGTCCTGTTCCCCATAGCTACTCCGGACAAGTTATGCCAAG
>JADDQF010000064.1:68529-73074 GCA_016781505.1 bacterium | reverse complement strand
CCGACCTGCGCACGCGCGGGTTGGCTAATTCGTCGAGGCCCATGTTGATCAGGGCGAGCGAGCCAAGGATCAGGACCATCGCCACGGCCGGCTCGAGCGGCCACCACCACCAGCCATTAAAGAAGGCGCCCTGCGACTGTGCACCCCAGATCAGATTGCCGAGGAGCGGCTCGCGCAATGGGCCGAGACCAAGCACGGCCAGATAGAAGGACGCGAAGACAGCGGCAAAGACCTGATTCACAAAGGCCGCAGCGATAAACGGCAACAAGTTAGGCAGGATCTCTCTGAAGATAATGCCGAGATCACTGACACCGGATAGTTTGGCAACCGAGACGAACTGGCGCTCTTTCATCGTGAGCACTTGAGAACGGATGACCAGTGTCGGCCCCATCCAGGCGAGCATCACGACAATTAACGCCATCGTGTAGATCGTCACCGATCGCTTATCAATCGAACCGGCGATCACGACCTGAATCAAAAACACCGGGATCGGCGTCAAGATCTGGCAGACACCTTTGATGACGGCATCAAGGATGCCGCCGAAGTAGGCCGAAGTAAAACCGAGTACCACGCCGATGAATGTGCCGATTGCACCGGCCAGCAAGCCAATCAGGGCGCTCTGCCACAAGCCGACCACCATCGCCGCTAACAGGTTGCGTCCGAAGAAGTCGGTGCCGAACGGATATTTCAGGCTTGGTGGTTGTTTGGCACGCGCAGCGAGTGGGTACGCATCTTTGGGATTGATCATGAGCAAGCCGATGACCGTGAAGGCCACCAGCATGAGCATGATTAACAGGCCGACCGACAAGCTCTTGTTGCGCCGTAGGTAGCGGAGCACGAGTGTGATACGGCCGGGCTGCCTTACCTCAGGTGGGGAAATCGCAATGGTTGCCATCAAGCTCCTCTCCTGTTAGTGTCGGATCCGCGGGTCGAGTAAGGGATACACTAACTCCACCAAAACCATCAACGATGCAACCAAGATGGTGGTAAACAAGACAACGCCATAGATGACCATGTAGTCATTCGATCTAATCGCGTCGCTTAACACCGAGCCGACGCCGGGTAAGCCAAACAACTGTTCAACGACGATCGCCGAGGTGATTACGGATCCCAATGCAAGGGCAAAGCCAGTCACCTGCGGTAACAGCGCGTTGCGCAGGTAATAATCTCTAAAGATTGTATAGCCACTAAGGCCTTTATGTTCCGCAAAATTGACGTAATCCTCGCCCTGAATCGTAACGCCCATGCCGCGCATGGATAGAACCCAGCCCCCCATGGACCCAAGGATGAGCGATAATGCCGGCAGTATTTGGTGTTTGGCCAGATCCAGGAAGGAAGGCCAGGACCAAGTTGGCACTCTGCCGATGGAGTAGGCGCCGCCAAGCGGCAGCAGCTTGAGCCTGAAGCCGATAAAGAATAGCAGCAATACCGCCAGGAGCACGGGTGGCACTCCCTGCAAAAGCACAAACGGCGTTGCGGCTGTACGGAGCCAGCCCGGCGCACGCGGCCAGGCGGAGATAGCCCCTAACAGGTTGCCGATGACGAACGACAGCACCGTGGTGAGGAGCAAGAGCCAGATTGTCCAGGGCAACGATTCCATGATCAGCTCCCAGACGGTTTTTGGGAACTTATTGAGCGACACGCCCAAGTCGAACCGCGCCACACTCGATATATAGTTAACGTACTGTTCCCATAGCGGCTTGTCCGTCCCAAACTTGGCGCTGTAGGCTGCAATAATCGTTTCCATGTCGGCGGGGGAAAAACCACCCGAACGCGCCAGCTCGGCGAAGCGTTCCCGGATCGGGTTGCGGGACGAGAGGCGGGGGATGAAGAAGGTAATCGTGGACGCCGCCCAGATCACCAGGACGAGGAAAAGCAACCGTTGTACGACTTTCTTAAAGTTCACGTTAGTTGATCCTCGATCATAGGCAGCCGCTGCTGCATGGACATCCCCGGCGCCTGTACGATGACCGTGAAAGCATCCCAACGGTCCTGGAATTGACACCGGAAATGACAGTTAGCAGTACAGCGGCTAGTTCCTGAACGCACTGAGAAAGAGGGGTTGCATGGCACAGCAGCTGTGCCATGCAACGTAGGTCGCGGCTGTATGCTCGGGGCTTGCTATTGGCCAGACTTAAGGCTGGTTACAACCAGCAAGCCGGTGTGCGCCCAGAAGGCACCGTTGGTACCCATGGCGGGGTTTTCGGCGGTTGGCCAGTTGGTCCAGTAGGTCTGATTGTAGGGGATCCGGTGGAGCCACTGAATGACCGGAATGTCAATCTGGTCACGCCAGTAGATCTCCAACGCCTTGACCGCGTTTGCCTTGAACGTCGGGTCCTCCGCCGACAATGGCGCCATCTCGTCGAGCAACTTATCGTACTCGGGGTTCTTATAGCGCGAGAAGCGGTTGTTGCCGGCGGTCGTGCCGACCGATGCACTGTAACGGCTGTGGTAGAGCTCGAGCGCCGCGTACGGGTCCTTCAAGCTTGCGCCATGGCCGAACATATACAAACCGGGAACACCCTCGGCCATGTGCTGGTAGGCATCAGGGCTGAAGTCACTGGCCGCATCGAAGCCGGCCTGCCGCAGCATTTCGATCAGCACAGGAACGATGTCGCCGTGAATGCCTTCAAAGCCGTTGATCGTTGCATTAACGGTCTCGCCGTTCTTCTCCCACAGATCGTCGCCGTTCTTCGTGAAGCCGGCCGCTTGCATGAGCTTCGTGCTCTCCTCAAGGTCGAACTTAGCCGGCTGATACTTCTCTTCGAGCGCCTTTACCTCCGGCGTATCGACGAATGCCTCCAGTCCGGGGTAGAGCGGGAACGGATAGATGGTCGCGATCTGTGCGTCCTCATAAATGATTTCGTTAATCTTTGGTCGGTCGACCGCGAGGCTGATCGCGCGCCGTACATTCACGTCACTGTACGGCTCCAGCTGCGTGTTGACCCACAGCGAGTTCGGCCACCAGTCAAGATACCCGTACGGCGGCTCATTCGCCGTGTGCGTTGTAATCTTCGGGTTCTGACTGACGATGTTCGAGATCACTGCACTGCGCATATCGAGCGACGAGTCCATCTCGTTGTTCACGATGCGTTGGGCCACCGTATCCATGGCCTGCCCGGCGATATTGACGACGACAATCCGCTTAACAGCCGGCTCATCCATCAAACCCGCTTTGACCGCCCACCAATCAGGGCGCAGGTCGAAGATCTTCTGGTTCTTGTCCCAGTTCACCAGATTATACGGGCCGGAGTGCGGAATCTCGATACCGCCCGCATACGCATTGACGTCCTCTTGCTTCTCGAGGGCATGGGCCGGCACGATCGGAATACCAGTGTCGAACTTCAGTGTCAGCACTTCGAATTTGAAGCGCGGAGCTGGGATTTTGAAGGCGACATCGACGGTGCGATCGTCTACCGCCTTGACTTCCTGCACAAATTGGTCAAATGCGGCATGATACGGCAGCTTTTCATTCTGCATCTGCCCTTCAAAGGTGTACACCACGTCCTTCGCCGTCACGGGCGTCCCATCGCTCCAGGCGGCTTCGGGCCGAAGCTTGATCTGGAGTGCCGTGAAGTCCTTGTTGGTGTACTCCATGCTCTCAGCTAACCAGGGAATTTCCTTGTCGGAGAAGATCCCAAAGTAGGACAGCGGTTCCCACATGAAGGCGTTGCCTTCCTGGTGGGTGTAGCCCGGAAGTGCCCACGGGTTGGTTACACCAATCGGCGAGGTAATCCCCCAACCCAAAACCAGGGTCTGGTCGCGGGGAATGTCCTTGAGTGGACCCGCTGAAATTGGTTGGGGCTCTGCGGATGCTTCCGCCGATTGAGCAGCTTCCGCCGGTTGAGCGGCAGTCGAAGCTTCAGCGACGGCCGAGGCTTCAGCGGCGGCCGAAGGTTGCGTTGTGGCGGGAGCGGCAGGCGCGCCGCCGCACGCAGACAGTACGATGATGAGGACCAGGAACGTCAGGAGCTTGATTCTGGCCATGGGGATGAGGTCTCCTACTTTGGAGTTAATAACCCGGCATCGTTGCGGCACTGTGATCTGATGAGTGCTGGTGAGTAGCACCTCCTGCTCAAGTGTGGGTGGGCGTGTTTGGGTGGGATTGGTAAATTCTACTTGACCTTTTACTTCTTGTCAACTATATTATTGGCACTGCCGTGGCAAAGTCATCTGATAACTTAACGGCGTTGCGTCATTCGCCCAGGCACCATATCAAGACAATTTCTCTAGAGCTGAAACAATCTCTGCTGCCGGGCTAGCCAACATGATCCAACACGAATATTTCTCCTGAAGTTACGTATCCAAAAGCAGTAGTACAGAGCTTTGTTCCCAGCCGAACAAGTGATTGGTTCCGGAATAATCTCAGACCGACAATCGTAATCTGTACCCTATTTTTCCGGGAAGCTTGTCTTTGGATGCGCGCTTTAGCTGGCCCGCAGTGGTTGCGGGCCGTTATCTCCGTTGGGACTAGTCGTCCTCGCTTTGCTTGGCGTAATCGCCGCGACCAGCATGCACCCGGAGCGTTAACGGAGGTTCCACTGT